>NZ_JBEXPJ010000155.1:0-21960 GCF_040611995.1 Lentzea sp. NPDC006480 | reverse complement strand
GTCGCGCTCCAGCTGGGCGACCGTCTGGAGGTAGGCGACGACGAGCTCTTCCTTGAGCAGCTCGCGCAGCTCGGCGCAGTTCAGGGCGGCCAGGGTCATGCCGTGGCCGTAGACGGGGTTGAGCGAGACGACCGAGTCGCCGAGGGCGAGCAGGCCGCGCGGCCAGTCCGGCACCTGGTGGAACCGGTTCCAGCGGCTGCGCAGGTTGCCGACGCGGTAGATCGGCGAGGCCGGGGTGGCGGTCTTGATGATCTCGGCGATGTCCTGGCACTCGAGGGTGGTGGCGTAGGAGAGGAAGCCGTCGTCGTCGGTCGGGGCCACGTCGCCGCCCGCGCCGAAGAGGGTGACGAACCACCGGTCGCCGTCCACTGTGGACACCGCGCCGCCGCGTCTGGTAGTGGGCGCGTGGGTGATCTCGTAGGCGGTCTTCCAGTCGAGCTTGAGGTCGTGGTTCACCTGGTAGAGGCGTGAGGTGTAGGCGAGATGGCCGTTCACGATCATCGGCGCCGGGCAGTGCACGCCGAGTTCCGCGAGCCACGAGACGAGCTTGCTGTTGCGGCCGGAGGCGTCGACGACGAGGTCCGCGTAGTCGGTGAAGGGCCGTCCTGCCCGATTGCCCTGGACGCCGGTGACCGTGCCGCGGTCGTGCAGGAGCCCGTCGATCGCTACACCGTCCACAAGGGACACGTTGGGCAGCCTCAGCACCCGGCGGCGGATGATCCGCTCGATGGTCACGCGGGTCGTCGAGTAGACGCTCAGGCCGATGGGGTCGCGCGGTGCCCACCCGGCCGGGGCCCGGCTCATGAAGTCGCTGCCGAGGTCGGCCTGGATCACGCCCGCTGCCTTGAGCTCCACCCCGAGCTTGGGGAAGAGCGATTCCAGGACGTCGGCCCCGCGCGCCAGCAGCGCGTGCGGGTGGTGGGCCTGGGGGATGCCTGCCCGGTGTTCGGTGTCCGCGGTGAGCTGGTCGCGCTCCACGAGCACGACGTCGCCGTACGACTCGGACAACACCCTGGCCGCCAGCAGTCCCGCGAAGCCGGCGCCGATGACCAGGGCGCGGTCGGAGTACATGGCGGTCATGCTGGCAGAGCAACGCTCCCCGATCGATCCCCCGAAAGTCCCTTGAGCGGCCAGTCAAGACAGCTTCGCGACCAACTCCGCGCGTTTTCCGGCGCCGAACTTCGCGAAGAGCGATTTTGAGATGGTCCTGCACGGTGTACGGCGAGATGTTGAGCCGCGCCGCGATCTCCGCTGTGGACTGTCCGGCGAGGGCACCAGCCCCAGCTGCCTGGACGGCTGCTTCCAAGGCGTTGGCTCTGCCGGCGTCTGCAAGTACCACCAACTCTTGATCACATCGCCGCTGACCACACCCAACCGGCCCTGGAACCGGCCGTCGCCGACGTCGCGTGGCGCGGCCAGCCCGGCTTGCGCCGTTCACGGAGAGCCATGGCAGGAGAGCTCCCTCGGTGGGCAACATGCCCGATGTGCCCTGCATGCACGGTCTGGACGTGGCCCGGGACAGCCTGTGCACGGTGCCGCCGATCACGATGGAAAGGCTCGGTACTTGCAGATGCCATGGCCACCAGGCAGGAGTGAGGCGCGCCGTTGGAATCAACCGTCCAACCCGGCCGCCTGGCCCGGTCGGCCAAGCCCCAGCCAGCGGCGCGTCAGGGCCTGGTCACCAGGCCTTCGCGCACCGCCCACAACGCCGCCTGCGTCCGCGATGCCAGCCCCAGCTTGTTCAGCACGTTCGACACGTGCGTCCGAGCGGTCCGCTCCGAGATCACCAGCGCGTCGGCGATGTCCCGGTTCGACTTCCCGTGTGCCACCAGCACCAGGATCTCCCGCTCCCGGGGTGTCAGCGCGGTAGCGGTCCGCTGCGGCGCGACCAGGGAACGGGTCAGCGTCCGCGCGACAGCCGGGTCGAGGTGCACCTGTCCCCGCATGGCCGCGCGCACCGCGGCCCCGACCTGGTCCGCCTCGGCGTCCTTCAGCAGGTAGCCCGCGGCGCCGGCCTCCAGCGCGACGTGGACGCGTTCGGCCTCGGAGAACGACGTCAGGGCGACCACCTCGACCTGCGGGTAGAGCTGCTTGATCGCCTTGGTGGCGCCGATGCCGTCGAGGCGGGGCATCAGGAGGTCCATCAGCACGACGTCGGGCAGGTCGTCGGCGGTGGCGCGGGCCGCGAGCTCGTCGAGGGCCGCTTGGCCGTCGCCCGCCTCGCCGACGACCTCGATGTCGTCCAGCATCTCGAAGAACGCCCGCATGCCGCGTCGCACGACCGCGTGATCGTCGACCAGGAACACCCGGATCGTGCTCATCGCTGCTCTCCTGCCGTTCCTGAGGGCATCCCCGAAGGCAACACGGCCCGGACCGTGGTGGATCCCGAAGGGGTGCTGTCGATGACGAGGTCGCCGCCGATCCGGTTCATCCGCTCCCGCATGCTCACCAGGCCCATGCCGTTGGAGGAGACCGTAGCGGGGTCGAACCCCGTTCCGTCGTCGGCCACTTCGATCACCACGCCGTCGTCCTCGAAGAGCGTGATGTCGATGCGCGAAGGCCCTGCGTGCTTGATGGCGTTGTGCACGGCTTCCTGCACCACGCGGAACATCTCCTCTTCCGCGCGGTCGTCCAGGGAGAGCCGGTAGCCGGGCGCTTCGACGGCGATGACGACTCCTTCGCGGGAGGCGATCGCGGCGGACTGCTTGCGGATCGCCTCGGCCAGGCCGTCCTCGCGCAACGCGTCGGGACGGAGCTGGAAGAGCGAGGCGCGCATCTCGGCGAGGGCGTCCTGGGTGAGGCTGCGCAGTTCGGTGATGCCGCGCGCCACCGGGCCGTCGGGGTCGCCGCCCTGCTTCTGCAGTGCGAGTTCGACGGCTCGGGTGTGCAGGGTCATCGAGAACAACGCCTGCGACACCGAGTCGTGCAGCTCGCGGGCGAGGCGGTGGCGTTCCTCCAAAGCCGCCACCTGCGAGGCTTCGTCGAGCATCTCCATGACCTCTTCGACGCCGAGCTGTTCCTCGCCCGCCACCGAGGTGAGCATCATCCGCGCGGACGCGGCACCGACCGCACCGGCGAGCACGGTCTCGACGTGGTGCACCAGGTCCGGATCAGCGTCCTTTGTGGACTCGATGTCGACACCTTCGAGTGCCTTCTCGGCTGCTCGCCGGCCCAGCGAGCGGACGAGCACCTCGTGCAGAGCCTGCACCGACACGCGGTTGCGCCACAACCGCGGCCGGGTCGGGTCGTCGAGCGCGTTGACGAAGAGGACGGCCTGGGCCTGTTCGCGGGCCTGCGGGCGGCCGAGGAGCGACACCGTGACGTAGCAGCCGACGTTGACGAGCATGCTCCAGAACATGCCGTGGCTGATGTTGTCCATGCCGGTGATGCCGAGGAGGTGTTCCGGGCGCAGCGCCTCGATGCCGAACGGGCCGTGGTCGAGGAAGCCGCGCGGGACCCAGCCGGTGGCGGCGAAGTTGGGCAGCAGCAACGTGTACGTCCACACCGCGAACCCGCCGAGCAGGCCCGTCAGGACACCGTCGCGGGTGCCGCCCTTCCAGTACAGGCCACCGATGACCGCGGGGGCGAACTGCGCGACGGCCGCGAACGACACCAGACCCATCGACACCAGGGCGGCGCTCTCGCCGGCCAGGCGGAAGTACCCGTAGCCGAGCAGCATGATCGCCACGATCGACAGGCGCCGGGTCAGCAGGATCAGCCGCGCCAACCGGCCCTCGTAGCCGCGGCGCAGCAGCATCGGGACGACGATCGAGTTCGACACCATGGTGGAGAGTGCGACCGTTTCGACGATGATCATGCCGGTCGCCGCGCTCAGGCCGCCGACGAACACCAGCAGTGCCAGCACGTCCAGACCAGCGGCCATCGGCACGGTGAGCACGAAGGTGTCGGCTTCGGCGCCGGAACCGAACTGCAGCAGGCCCGCCGCGGCGATCGGCAGCACGAACACGCTGATCAGCAGCATGTACAGCGGCGTCATCCACATGGCCTGCCTGACGTGGCGCTCGTCGACGTTCTCCACGACGCCGACCTGCCACTGGCGGGGGAGCAGCACGATCGCGAAGAGCGACAACACGTTCAGCCACACCCAGGTGCCGGTCGAGTCGCCGAGGGTGAACAGCGCGTCGTGCCCGGCTTGCTTCGCCTGGCTGAACAGGTCACCGAAACCGCTGTAGAGACCCCAGGTCACGGTGATGCCGGCCGCGACGAACGCGACGAGCTTCACGATCGACTCGAAGGCGATGGCGGTGACCATGCCCTCGTGGCGCTCGGTGGCGTCGAGATGCCTGGTGCCGAACAGGATCGTGAAGCCGGCGAGCAGCAGCGCCACGTACAGCGCGGTGTCCGCGAGCACCGGCACCTGGTCCAGCGCGGACGACGGCGTGATCGCCGGTGCGCGCCGGATGATCTCGAACGTGTTGGAGACGGCCTTGAGCTGCAGGGCGATGTACGGCACGACGCCGACGACCGCGATCGCCGCGATCAGGCCGCCCAGGCGCACGCTCTTGCCGTAGCGGGCGGACACGAAGTCGGCGAGCGAGGTGATGCGGTGGCGGTGGCTGATGTGGATGATCCGGCGCAGCACCAGCCAGCCGAGGGCGAGCATGATCGTCGGGCCGAGGTAGATCGACAGGAAGCCGACGCCCGTGGAGGCCGCGCGGCCGACGCTGCCGTAGTACGTCCACGAGGTCGCGTAGACGGCCAGCGAGAGCGCGTAGATCGTGCCGCGGCCGACGATGCTGCGGCCGGCGTCGGCGCGGCGGTCGCCGTAGAACGCGATCGCGAACAGCACGCCGAGGTAGGCGACGGACACACCGATGATCAACCACGTCTGGAGCACGTCAGCTCATCCCGACCGGCGCACGAGAACGAAGACCAGCGCGATGACGACGAGCCACGCGGCGAAGAGGTAGGCCGCGACGGCAGGCACGCCCGCGATGGTGCCCCCGTCGTTGGCGACGGTGAGCAGGGGCGGTAGGAAGAGCACGAAGCCGGTCGTCGCCGCGAGGATTGTCAGCCCGGTGAACCGCTTGTCATCCCTGGCGCGTCGTCGCACCGGCCACCACCCTCACGACTCACCGGTGAACAGATTTGGCGAGCGTAGACGAATGGGGGAAAACGGCGAAGTAGACGTGACAGAATTTCATGCTATTCGCGCAACGCGGCTGTTTGGGGGCACTGTTGTGAAGATCGTCGAACTGCCCGACGGGGCTGTGGTCACGGGGCGTGGCCTGCGGGACGGCAAGATCGTGGAGCCGCATCCCGAGTACGGGGTGTATCTGCAGCCACGACCTGTCGACGTGCCGTGGCCGCACGACTGGATCGAGTGGCCGGACTTCCGCCTTCCGCGTGATCACGACGCCGCGATCAAGTTGATTCGCGCATTGCACGCCCGTGCGTTGTCCGGAGAACGCGTCGAGGTGGCCTGCAGTGGTGGAGTCGGCCGCACCGGAACCGTGATTTCCTGCTTGGCCGTGCTGGCCGGCGTGCCCGCTGACGAAGCCGTGGCGTGGACACGCGCGAACTACCACCGGCGCGCTGTCGAGACGCCGTGGCAAAAGCGCTGGGTCAGGCGTTTTCCAGCTCCCTAGGAATCGAGCTGCACGGCGTTGCGCTTGTGCACGAGCTCGATCACCTCTGGCGGCACCGAGTCCCCCGCCTCCAGCAGGCGGGGGAGCAGGTCCGCCTCGGTGGTGAGAGCGCGGAAGAACAGTTCGACCGTGACGTCGTGGTCGGGCCGGTGCAGCACGGTGATCTCGTCACCCGGCGCGATCCGGCCCGCCTCCAGCACTCGGAAGTAGGCGCCGGGCCTGTTCACCTGCGTGAACCGCTTCACCCACCCGCGCTGCGCCAGGAACTCGGCGAACGTCCGGCACGGGATCCGCGGCGCGGTCACCTCCAGCACCGCGGTGCCGATCCGCCACCGCTCGCCGACGAGCGCGTTCGTCTGGTCGATGCCCTGGGTGGTCAGGTTCTCGCCGAACTGGCCGTTGTGCAGATCGACGCCGAGCTCAGTCTGCCACCAGTCGAGGTCCTCGCGGGCGTAACCGTAAACAGCCTGGTGGTCGCCACCGTGGGCCGACCAGTCGCCGATCGCGTCACCCGCGACGCCACTGCCGGAGCTGCCCTTCGGACCGGGCGGGCTGACCTCCAGCGCCCCGTCGACCGGGCGCTTGTCGATGCCGGTGACGCCCGTGCGGGTGTAGTCGGCCGGGGTGGTCCTGGACGCGATGTTCAGCGAGAGCACGACGGGCATGAGCCCGAGGCTATTGGCCGACCGCCTTCGCGGCGATCGAATTAACGTAGTCCTCGTATTTGCCGACCTTGTAGGTGATGAGGTCCATGCACTCCTGAAGCTGGACCATCTGCTGGCGGACGCGCTCCTGGTGCTCCTTGAGGATGTCGAGGCGCTGCAGCTCGTTGCCGTCGCCCTGGCGGACCAGCTCGGTGTAGCGGCGGATCTCGGGGACGGGCATTCCGGACATCCTGAGCATGATGCACATGCGCAGCCAGTCGACGTCCTGCTGGGTGTAGACGCGGCGGCCGCCCGGTCCTCTGTGGACCTGGTGGGCGAGGATGCCCTCCTTCTCGTAGAAGCGCAGGGCATGCACGCTCAGTCCGGTGCGTTCGGCGACCTGTCCGATGCTCAACTGCATGGTTCGAGCATAGGTTCTTGACCTAGAGCCGGGTCTAGTTCGTAGGTTCTCGCCCATGACGATGCGTTATCGCGTACTTGGGGGAACCGGTATCGAGGTCAGTCACCACTGCCTCGGCGCCATGATGTTCGGCGATGTCGCCAACAAGGACCACGACGAGGGCGTGCGGATCATCCACCGCGCTCTCGACGCGGGCATCAACTTCGTCGACACCGCCGACATGTACTCGGCGGGGGAGTCGGAGGAGATCGTCGGCAAGGCGTTGAAGGATCGCCGGGACGGCGTCGTGCTCGCCACGAAGTTCCACTTTCCGCTGGGGGAGGAGGGCCGCAATCGCAGCGGCAACTCGCGGCGGTACGTCGTCCGGGCGGTCGAGGACAGCCTGCGGCGCCTCGACACGGACTGGATCGACCTGTACCAGGTGCACCGGCCGGACTACACGACCGACATCGAGGAGACTCTGTCCGCGCTGACGGATCTGGTGCGGGAAGGGAAGATTCGCGCGTTCGGGTGCTCGACGTACCCGGCGGAGGAGATCGTCGAGGCGTACCACGTGTCGATGAACCGGGGGCTGATGCGGTTCCGCACCGAGCAGCCGCCGTACTCGATGCTGGCGCGCGGGATCGAGCGGTCGGTGCTGCCGGTGGCGCAGCGGCTCGGGATGGGCGTGCTGGTGTGGAGTCCGCTGGCGAGCGGGTTCCTGTCGGGCAAGCACCGGCGGGGCGCGAACGCCGAGGCGTTCCGGGCCACGCTCACGCCGGACCGGTTCGACGAGACGTTGCCGAAGAACGCGGCGAAGTTCGACGCCGTGGAGGAGTTCGCGAAGCTCGCGGACGAGATGGGGGTCTCGCTGCCCGCGCTGGCGATCGCGTTCGTGACGACGCATCCGGCTGTCACGTCGGCGATCACCGGGCCGCGCACGATGGAGCAGCTGGAGTCGTTGCTGGAGGGCGCTTCGCTGGTGCTGACCGACGACGTGCTGGACCGGATCGACGAGATCGTGCCGCCCGGTACCGACACCTACGACGTGCAGGGGTGGTGGAAGCCCGCGTCGCTGCTGGACGTCCACCAGCGACGCAGGCCCCTGGATCAGCGCTGACTCACCACTGCTGGGTCGTCAGGCCGGTGCCGAGGTAGATCTGGTCGAACCCGTTGCCGTCGTTGTCGTCCGTGTAGACGACGGTGACGCGGCCCCACGGGTCGACGCCGACAGCAGGTTCGTCTTGCCTGCCGGTGGCGTTCGAGACCGTGAGCTGGCGTGCGGGTCGGCCAGTCGTGGTGCCGTCCGCGTTGTAGACGCTCGTGTAGACGTCCTGGGCTTCCGCCGTGGTCACCGCGACGCCGAGCTGGTCGTCGATGCCGATCTGCGGGTCGGTGCCGGTGGTGCTCGCGACGGCGCCGCGTGAGGCACCGGCGGAGGTGAAGGACTGGGTCTTCACGCCGGACTGTTCCCAGGCGATCGCGAAGTCGCCGTTGAAGTTGGCTGCCACGGCGGGGTGCTTTCCCTGCCCCGTCGTGGTTTGCGCCTGCTTCAGGCCGCCGGACGGGGTGAGGATCTTGCGGGCGACGTTGGCGTCCGCCTCCCACGCGACGATGGCGTTGCCTGCCGCGCCCATCGCGACCTGGGGCTTGGCGTGGGTGCCACCCGCGTTGTTGACCTGCGCCTCGTAGGTCTTGGACGAGATGGACGCGAAGCCGCTCACGCGCACGGTGGGTGCCGCGGTGCCCTGCTGGTCCTCCCACGTGACCGCGAAGGCGCCGGTGTCCGGGTCGGCCGCGACGCTGGGGAAGTACTGCTGGCCGTCCGCGCTCGCGTTGGCCGTGCCGGAGCCGGAAACAGCGCCGGACGTGCTGACCGACCGGACCGCGATGTTGTAGAAGCCGTTGCCGTCCGGGTCTTCCGACCACACGACGACAGCGGTGCCGTCCTCGTGCAGCGCGACGTCGGGCTGCCAGTGGCGCCAGTTGCCGGTGCCGCCGGCGCTGAGCTTCTTCTCGTAGAGGGAGGTGCCCTCCCGGTAGAGCCGGATCCAGACGTCGGAGTGGACCGAGTCCGCGGGGGCGGTGGTGTCGCGGTCGTCCTCCCACACGACGGCCGTGTAGCCGTTGCGGGTGGCCGAGACGGAGGCGTTGTCCTGGTCGCCGGTCGAGTCGGTGTTGACCGTGGACCACGTCATCGGGGCGGGGGCCAGCAGCAGTGAAGCGATCAGGAGTGTCTTCACGGCGCCTGCAATCCGGGGTTGGTGGCCTCGACGACGTAGCTGCCGACGGTTTTGACCGGGTAGTCGCGGACGGTGACCTTGTCGACGTAGCGGAAGTCGACGTGCATCTCGGTCGCGTTCGTGCGGGTTTTGACGTAGCCGCGCAGGTTCTTGAAGTACTTCACGTGCGGGTTGAGCGTCGGGTTGAGGCCGTTGTCGGCCGCGTTGCCGTCGCCGCCGGACGTGATCGACGTGGTGACGAGCTCGGTGCCGATGATCCGGTTCTGGGTGCCGTAGTTCTGCATGAGGTTGGCGGCCCAGCTGCGGTGGACGTCGCCGGTCAGCACGACGGTGCCCTTGTTGCCGCTGGCGTCCCACGCGTTCTGGATGCGGGTGCGGTTGGCGGTGTAGCCGTCCCACGCGTCCATGCTCTTCGAGCCGTCCGCGGCGGCGAGGCGCTGGGCGAAGAACACCTGCTGGCCCAGGAAGTCCCAGGTGCCGAGCTTCTGGCGCAGGCCGTCGATCAGCCATGTTTCCTGTGACGTGCCGGTGAGCGTGCGTGCCGGGTCGTCTGCGGCCGGGCAGACCTTGGTGCCGTCGCCGCAGGCCTGGTCGTCGCGGTACTGGCGGGTGTCGAGCATGTGGAACGTGGCGAGGCTGCCCCAGCGGACCCTGCGGTGCAGCAACATGTTCTCGGCTGTCGGCGCCTGAGCCGATCGCAGTGGCATGTGCTCGTAGTACGCCTTGTACGCGGCGGCTCGGCGGGCCTTGAAGTCGCCGGCCGGGCTGCTGTCGTTGCGGACGAGGTTGGCGTAGTTGTTCTCCACCTCGTGGTCGTCCCAGACGACGAGCCAGGGCGCGGTGGCGTGCGCGGCCTGCAGGTCCGGGTCGGTCTTGTACTGGGCGTGCCGGACGCGGTAGTTCGCCAGCGTGCTGATCTCGGTGGCGGGCGCGAACTTGCGGACCTTCGTGGTGGTGGCGGCGCCTTCGTAGATGTAGTCGCCGAGGTGCAGGATCAGGTCGGGGTGTTCCTCGGCCATCCGGCGGTAGGCCGTGAAGTAGCCCTCCTCGAAGTGGCTGCACGAGGCGAAGAGCATGGTCAGTTCGGGTTGGGTGCCGACGGCCGGTGCGGTGAGGGCGCGGCCGGCGGGGGAGATGTGGCCGCCGGTGCGGAAGCGGTACCAGTACTCGCGGCCGGGTTCGAGGCCGGTCAGGGTGACGTGCACGGAGTGAGCGCTCGCCTGTTGCGTCGTGAAGGTGCCGGTGCGGGCGAGGGCCGTGAAGCGCTCGTCGGTGGCGATCTGCCATTCGACGGCGGTGTCGGTGTTCGGCATGCCGCCGAGGCCGTCGGCGTTGAGGGGGTTGGGGGCGAGGCGGGTCCAGATGACGAACCCGTCGGCTGCCGGTTCGCCGGAAGCGACGCCGAGGGTGAAGGGGTAGCCGATCGCGTTGGCCAGTTTGGGAAGCAGTACGCCGGCGCTCGCTCCCGCGAGGCCGCCCACGATGAAGGTGCGTCTCCGTAACGTGGTCATGACCCGCAGGCTTACCGAACGCGGGTAAAGGCCCGCCTAACGGTGTGCGGCTTCAAAGTGGTTTCCCACCAAGAGAATGCCGCGTAGTCGTCTGAGTAGATGTCGAACGCGTCCGCGAGCAGCTCGGCGGCGGACAGCGGGATCCCGGTGTCCTGGACCGCCTTGTAGAGCAGTGCGACGTGGTTGCGGGACCAGGCTTCCAGGCGCTGGCCGGGTAATCGGTCGGCCTCGCAGCAGGGCTGGGCGCACACGACGATGTCGAACCACTCGTCCTCGTGGTCGTTGAAGGCGACCGTGACGCCGAAGCGGTCCGGCTGGAGCGCGGTGACCGTGCTGTGGCGGGTCTCGTAGGGGAGTGGGCACGGCAGGGCTGCGAGGCGGCGGGCCGCTTGCAGGTCCGGGCCTTTGAGCGGCACCGGGTCGTGGTGTTTGCCGTGGTCGAGCACGACGACGCCCCACGTGCTGCGGGTCAGTCTGAGTGCGGTCGCGAGGCCGGCGACCCCGGCGCCGACGACGAGTGCTGTGGCCATTGCCAGCCCCTTCCCCCTAGGATCGAGGCTAGCGAACGTTCAGAAATTTCTGAAGACTGGAGTGGTGTGACCGGCGAGACAGCACGCAGGGAGGCGGCCGAGCACCTGGCGCTGACGCTGGTCGGTGCCGGGATGCAGCGGATGGGGGCGCGCGCGTTGGCGGCGTTCCTCTTCTCCGACAAGGAGTCGCTGACCGCGGGGGATCTTGCCGAAGAGCTGGGTGTGAGTGCCGGATCGGTGTCCGGGGCGATCAAGATGATCGTGCAGATGGGGCTGATCGAGCGGATCTACGTGGCGGGCAGCCGGCGTGAGCACTTCCGGATGCGCGACAACGCCTGGACCACGCTGTACTCGCGGCAGCACTCGGTGGTCGACGACGTGCTGACCGCCGTGGAGCGGGGTGTCGACGCGGTCGGATCGGGGCCTGCCTTCCAGCGGCTCGTCGACATGCGGGACTTCTACGCGTTCCTGCTCGACGAGGCTCCGGCGCTGGTGGAACGTTTTGAGCAGCTCAGGGCTGAACGGCGCCGTGGCGGATCCCGTCCATGATCAGGTCCAGCATTCGTTTCGCCTGAGCCGGGTCGCCGTTCTGCGCGACGCCGATCAGCAGGGTCATCACGTCCGTCGGCTCGGCCTGCGCGCCCATCGCGGTGAGCAGCGTCTCGATGGCGGCCGTCATCTTGGCGCGGCTGTGCTCGAACGGGTTGATGCCCAGCGCGATCACGGCCTGCAACGCGTCCTTGAGGTCTTGCTTGGTGGCGATGTAGGCGATGAAGCGGTTCATCCACTCCCGTAGCGCGGCTTCCGGCTCGTTGGTCTCCAGCAGCTCGGGGGCGGCGGCGCAGAGCTTTTCCAGCTCGGTGCGGTAGACGGCCTCGATCAGGGCCTCGCGGGTGGGGAAGTGCCGGTAGAGCGTGCCGATGCCGACGCCCGCCTTCTTGGCGATGGCGCCCAGCGTCACGTCCTTCTCGTGGGTGAACGCGTCCAGCGCCACTTCGAGCAGCACCCCGCGGTTGCGGACAGCGTCAGCACGCACGACATCACTCCATCAGGTCACTTGCTAAACGGAGGACCCTCCGGTTACTGTGGAACTCGAACCGGAGGAACCTCCGTTTCAGTGTACGACACAGGTTGGGGATTTCAGATGAGTGAGCGCATCACCACCCCGTTCGGCTTCGAGACGACTGCGCTCGAGGTCGTCGAGGGCGTCGACCTCTCTGGCCGTCGCGCCGTGGTCACCGGTGGAGCGTCCGGCATCGGCGTCGAGACCGTGCGGGCTCTGGCAGCCGCGGGCGCCGAGGTCACCATCGCGGCGCGCGACGTCGAGGCGGGCCGGCGGGTCGCGGCCGAGCTGTCCGCGTCGACGGGCAACGAGCGGATCTTCGTCGCTCCGCTGGAGCTGACCTCGCAGGACTCGGTGAAGGCCTTCGCCGCCTCGTGGGACGGCCCGCTGCACCTGCTGATCAACAACGCGGGCGTGATGGCCACGCCGCTGACCCGCACGCCGGAGGGCTGGGAGCTCCAGTTCGCCACGAACCACTTCGGCCACTTCACCTTGACGCTCGGCCTCTTCGACTCGCTGCGCGCCGAGGGCGCCCGCGTCGTGAACGTCAGCTCGGCCGGCCACCTCTCGAGCCCGGTGGTGTTCGAGGACATCCACTTCGAGCGCCGCGAGTACGACCGCTGGCAGGCGTACGGCCAGAGCAAGACGGCCAACATCCTGTTCGGCGTCGAGGCAGGCACCCGCTGGGCGTCCGAGGGCATCACGATGAACGCCCTGATGCCCGGCGGCATCCTCACCGCCCTGCAGCGCCACATCACGCCCGAGCAGCTGCAGGAGCGCATCAAGCTGCGCGGCGGCGACAAGCCGCTGCAGCTCAAGACGCCGGAGCAGGGCGCCTCGACGACCCTCGTGCTCGCCGTCTCGCCCCTCGTCGAGGGTCGTTCCGGCCTCTACTTCGAAGACTGCAACGAGGCCCTGCCCAACACCGCGGGCATGACCGGCGGCCTCGCCGCCTACGCACACGACCCGGAAGCCGCCGCGCAGCTGTGGAAGGTGTCCGAGGAGACGCTCAAGATCGGGGAACAGGCATGATCACCACCCCCTACGGCTTCGAAACCACCGCCCTGCAAGTGGTGGAGGGCGTGGACCTCTCGGGCCGCCGCGCCGTCGTCACCGGCGGCGCCTCGGGCATCGGCGTGGAAACCGTCCGCGCCTTGGCCACCGCGGGCGCCGAGGTCACCATCGCGGCCCGCGATGTCGACGCCGGGCAGCGCGTGGCGTCGTCGCTGATGGCCGCCACGGGCAACAGGAAGATCTCGGTGGCGAAGCTGGACCTGTCGTCGCAGGGCTCAGTGAAGGCGTTCGCGCGCAACTGGGACGGCCCGTTGCACCTGCTGATCAACAACGCGGGTGTCATGGCCACGCCGCTGACCCGCACGCCCGAGGGCTGGGAGCTGCAGTTCGCGACCAATCACCTCGGGCACTTCACGCTGACGCACGGCCTGTTCAACTCGCTGCGCGCCGAGGGTGCGCGGGTGGTCAACGTGAGCTCGTCCGCGCACCTGATGGGGTCCGTCGACTTCGACGACATCCACTACGCCCGCCGTCCGTACGACCGCAGGCAGGCGTACGGCCAGTCCAAGACGGCGAACATCCTGTTCGGCGTCGAGGCCGGAGCCCGCTGGGCCGCGGAGGGCATCACGATGAACGCCTTGATGCCGGGCAGCATCGCCACGAACCTGCAGCGCCACCTCACGCCCGAGGAGCTGCAGGAGCGGATCAGGCTCAGCGGCGCCGCGACTCGCCGGGTGAAGACGCCCGAGCAGGGGGCCGCGACGACGCTGGTGGTGGCCACGTCGCCGTTGCTGGACGGCTTGTCCGGCAAGTACTTCGAGGACTGTGCCGAGGCAGCGCCCAACACTGGCGGTGTGATCCGCGGTGTGGCTTCCTACGCGCAGGACCCGGAGGCGGCCGCACGGCTGTGGAAGGTCTCCGAAGAGACCCTCTGGTCGCTGAAGGCCGCCTGAGGCGACTCAGGTCGCCGCGACGTAGCCGTTGGCGATCGCGCCGGCCGTGAGTGCGGCGAGCGCCAGCAGGTAGATGACGAACGGGCAGAACGACCGGCGCCGCACGTACCAGAACAGCCCGGCGACCACGGCGTAGGAGAGCACCAGCACGGTGAGGGCGCCCACCTGCATCTGCGTCGTGGTCGGCCCGACGTCGCCCGTTTTGTGGAACTTGTCGTCGACTCGTGAGTACAGCTGTGCCGCGACACCGGTGACGAGCTCGAACAGCAGGGCGAGCCTGAGTGCGGCCGGGCGCGTGAAGCCGAGCACCAGGCCTGCGGCGAGCGCGACGCCCAGCGGCGACAAGCCGGGGAACAGCCAGCTCGCGAGGTGGAAGCTGCCGATCACGAGGCCGTCCTTGATGGTGAAGGAGGACATCTCGCGCTGTTTGCGACCGGTTCGTTCCGCCAGCCCGAGCACGATCGCGGACGTGGTGACACAGGCGACGGTCACCCAGAGGTTCACTGCGACGGGCAAAGGCCGCATGATCGGAATCCAGATCAGCGACGCGCAGAAGCCGATGACGAGGAACCAGCCCAGACGGGCATCGGTAGGGCTCCCGCGCCTGAGCAAGGGATCTGAGGCGGTGGCGCCGATCGCGCGCCGCACGTCGCCGGCGAAGTAGGCCAGCAGGGCCGCGGTCGCGGCGAAGTAGGTCGCCGCCATCAGGGTGCTCACGCCGGCGAAGTCGGGCATGAGCAGCCGCTCGATCAGCATCAGATGCGCGTGGACCGACACAGGAGCGTTCTGGCCCAGGCCCTGTGTCAGGATCAGGGGCCAGATGTCGCTCCACGGCCTGCCTTGCCAGGTCGTCGACGTCCAGGCCCACGTTGCCAGCACGGTGCACACGACACCGAAGAGGCCCGCCCCGATCCGCCTGGTTCGTCGGCGGTGCGGGTCGGGAGGCTCCGGCGCGGAAACCTCGGCATTCTGGACCTTGGCCCCAGGCGGGACCACGAAGGTCGGGCCGCGCACCGAGGCCACGACGGCCGGCGCGGGTCCGGCTGGCGCGCCGGCTGCGTGCGCGACGTCAGCGTGCGCGACTTCTGGGCGCGGGACGTCTGCGTGCGCGACTTCTGGATACGCGACGTCAGCGTGCGCGACTTCTGGGCGCGGGACGTCTGCGTGCGCGACTTCTGCGTGCGCGATTTCAGGGCGCGCAAATTCTGGCTGCGTGACGGCTGGGCGTGCGACTCCCAGGTGCGTGGCAGTTGGCTGCGCGACTCCTGGGTGCGTGGCGGCTGACTGCACGGCTTCTGGCTGCGTGGCGGCTGGCTGCGCGATTTCAGGGTGCGCGACTTCTGGCGGGGTGGCGGCTGCGTGCGCGACTTCTGGTTGCGTGGCGGCTGGGTGTGCGGGATTGCGGGTGAGCGCCAGCAGGTCGGCGGTGCCGGTCCCGCGTTGCTGTGGCAGTGGCAACCCGAGGCTGGTCATCGTGTGCAACAGATGCCGGTAGATCATCCCGAACGTCAGCAGCTCAGGCCCCTCCGGCACCCCGGCGCGCACCAGCCGCAGCAGCTCACCGGTGAACGCGGTGTGCCGGGCACCGGGCGGGGCCAGGGCGACGGCGTTGGCTGGTGCCGAGGTCAGCACGTAGGTGCCCTCGATGCCGACCTGGCCGAGGATCGCGTCGTCGCCGGCCATGTCGCCGGCGGCGCGGCCGCTGAAGCAGCAGTCGAGGATCACCACGCGGTTGCGGGCCGGGCTGTTCGCGACGATGCCGCGGACCAGGTCGTAGGCCAGGGCGCTGACCGGGAGTTCGTCGGTCTCGGTGTCGACGAGGCCCAGGAACAGCTCGTTGCGGGGCCCGGTGAGGCCGTGCCCCGCGAAGTAGATGATCAGCGTGTCCGTGGCGCGGGCGGCTTGGCGCCGGAGTTCCCGGTAGACCGTGCGCACGTCGGTGGGGTCGGGCACGGTGACGCAGTGGTCGGCGGCGAGTCCGCTCAGGCCGGGGTCGGTGAGGACCGCGCGGAGGTCGTCGAGGTTGTGCCGCACGGCGGGCAGCGCGGGCAGGGCGGCGTTGGCGTAGGTGCTGGTGCCGACGAGCACCGCGTAGGAGTTCGAAGGAGCGGGAAGGCGCACGTCAGCGGTCCCTGAGCAGGTCGCGCAGAATCTCGGCCGCGTTCTCGGCGGTGAGGGACGCCGAACGGCCGTCCGGAGCGGTGACCGTGACACCGGCTTCGCGCTGGTCGAGCCAGACCGGGAGTGATCGGGAGAGGGCTTCCAGTGCCGGCGCGGACGCCACGACCACCAGCTCCACCCCGGAACCCATCGTGCCGTCCGGCGCGGTGGGGGTGACGGCGCGCAGGCGGCCGCGCAGCTCCGGTTCCTGTCGCAGCCAGTCCCACAACGACTCGAGGTCGCTCCGGTGCTCGTCGACGGTGATCGTGACCGCCTCCGACAACTCGCCGGGCATCGGGCATCTCCGTTCGTGGTTCGACGCCGAATGAGTCGCCGTTCGGCCACGGCCCGTTACGGCGGGCGCTAGAGGTCTGGACCATTCCGTGCTTCAATGACAACGGGTCGCCGCCTGAACGCGAAAGGTGAGCGAATGCGTTCCGCATTGACAGCCCTGCTCCTGCTCATTGCGACACTGGTCCCGTCGACCGCGGCACATGCGGCCGACACGTGTGCGCTCAAGTCCCGTCCCGCCGGCAAGGTACTGCACGGCTACTGGGAGAACTGGGACGGCGCGTCGAACGGGGTGCATCCGCCGTTCGGCTGGACGCCCATCACCGACGCCCGCATCAAGCAGCACGGCTACAACGTCATCAACGCGGCGTTCCCCGTGATCCGCTCCGACGGCACGGTGCTGTGGGAGGACGGCATGGACGCGGGCGTCAAGGTCGCCACGCCTGCCGAGATGTGCGCTGCCAAGGCGGCGGGCGCCACGATTCTGCTGTCGATCGGTGGCGCGGCGGCGGGCATCGACCTCAGCTCGACCGCGGTGGCCAACCGGTTCATCGCGACCGTGGTGCCGATCCTCAAGAAGTTCAACTTCGACGGCATCGACATCGACATCGAGACCGGCCTGGTCGGCAGCGGCAACATCAACCAGCTGAGCCCGTCACAGGCCAACCTCATCCGCATCATCGACGGTGTGCTCGCGCAGATGCCTGCTGGGTTCGGGCTGACGATGGCGCCCGAGACCGCGTACGTGACGGGCGGCAGCATCGTCTACGGGTCGATCTGGGGCGCGTACCTGCCGATCATCAAGAAGTACGCGGACAACGGCCGTCTCTGGTGGCTGAACATGCAGTACTACAACGGGTCCATGTACGGGTGCTCCGGCGACAGCTACCAGGCCGGCACGGTGCAGGGCTTCGTCGCGCAGACCCAGTGCCTCAACAAGGGGCTGGTCGTGCAGGGCACCACGATCAAGGTCCCCTACGACAAGCAGGTGCCAGGCCTGCCCGCGCAACCGGGCGCCGGTGGTGGCTACCTGAGCCCCAGCCTGGTCGGGCAGGCGTGGAACAGCTTCAACGGCCAGCTCAAGGGCCTCATGACCTGGTCGATCAACTGGGACGGCTCGAAGAACTGGACCTTCGGTGACAAGGTGAAGTCGTTGCAGGGCAGGTGAAGCAGCGCGAAGCCCGGCGGCACAGCGTGTCCTGGAGGCACTGTGCGGCCGGGCTTCGCCTTCGGCGGGTCACGCGCGGGGTGCGACCCGGGACTCGTAGGACTTCGGGCGGTACCACGGGTCGAAGAAGCAGCCCGTGCCGTACTGCTCGTCGTGGCTGGGACAGGCGGCCGCGATCAGGAACGGGTTGGAGCGCAGCCCGGACTTCTCCCACGCCGCCAGAGACTGGATGGCCGCGGCGTACTCGGAGTCGCTGAACGCCGAGTGCGTCGCCTCGGTCGTGAAGGTCTGCACGAGGTTGTACCAGCGCCCGGCCTTGCGGACCTGGTCGCGGTAGGCCGACTCGTGCTCGACGAACGCCGTGGGGTCGCCGATCGCGTGCACCGACAGCACCGGGATGTCGATCTTGCCGGTGAGGTCGCTGTCGTAGGCCAGCTCGGCGCGGGCCGCGGGATCGGCGGCGAAGCGTTCCACGCCGGCGTTCAGGGCCGCGTCGTCGTGCGAGCCCTTGTAGACGACACCCGTGTTGCTCCACGGGTTCCGGTCGCCCAGCCGGAGGTGCACGATGTCGCGGAACGTGAACGTCGCGAAGTTCAGGTGCGAGTTCAGCGTCTCCTCGGGGATCTTGGTGACCGCGAGGATGTCGTTCAGCTTCTGCTGCTGCGCTGGCGTGCGGCTTCCGGCCACGCCAAGGCATTCCTCGATTCGCGAACGCAGCCCGGCCGTGGTCATCGTGGAGCCCGGACGCAGGCCCTGCCACAGCGGGTACTGCGCCTCGGACGGGCGCGGGTGGTTGCCGCAGTAGTACTGGTAGACCACGCGCAGGTCGACGCGGTAGTCGTAGCCGCGCGAACCGCCGGCCATCACGCCGCTGGTGAGCAGCGCCGCGTCGTAGCCCTTGTACAGCTCGATCGTCTTCGCCGCGACGTTGCCACCCCACGACTGGCCGTGGAGGAAGACCTTGTGCGGCTTGAGCATCGCGCTGACCATCTTGCGCAGGTTGTCGGTGTCCTCGGCGGCCATCCGCGTGCCGTAGCCGCCGCGCCGGTACGAGGTGCCCGCCCAGGCGTAGCCCTCCTTGACCATGACGGCCCAGCGGTTCAGGTCGTCACGGGTGCGTTCGGGCGTGGGGTCGCCCAGGTCCGGACCGCCGTGCGAGTGGACGACGAGCGTCTTGTTCCACTTCTTCGGCACGGCGATCGTGTAGTAGGCGCCGTTGGCGTCCCGGCCCTCGTAGCAGGTTGCGTCGGCGGGAACCCTCTCCGGGCACGCTGCCGTGGGAGGCAGCGGCGGCGCGGGCGTCACGACGCTCGCGGCGAGTGCGAATGCCAGCAGGACGTTCATGGCGGGAATCGTGAGCCCCGCTCGGCAAGTGGGCCAGCTCACTCACGCAAACTTGGGATTTCCCTGACGTTACGAGCCTGGTGGCGCAGGTACGCCAGCACGGCCGCGACCCTCCGGTGCTGCCGCGGGTCCTCACCCAGTCCGAGCTTGGCGAACGCGGTGTTCACATGCTTCTCGACGGTCGACTCGGTGACCGTGAGCAACTCGGCGATCGCCCGGTTCGTCCGTCCCCGCGACATGTGCCGGACGACGTCCAGCTCCCTCGCCGTCAGGGTCGTGATCGGCGTCGTGCCGCGGACGACGGCTTCGAGGATCAGCGGGTTCACCGCCGTCCGGCCCGCCACGACCTCCCGCACCGCCCAGAGGATCTCGTCGAAGTCCCTGACGTCGTCTTCCAGCAGGTAGGCGACGCGCGCGGTGCTGTGCCGGAGCAGGTCGAGCCTGATCCGCGCGTCCCGCTGCAGCACCACCACGCCGACGTCCGGGTGCCCGAGCCGCACGGCGCGAGCGCAGATGCTGGTCAGCACGGCGTCGGGCTTCAGCACGTCGACGGCCTCGGCCATCGCCTCGGGATCGGCCACGACGGCGACCGTCTCGGTGTCCACGCAGTCGGCGAACATGCGCCGCAGGCCTTCCCGGCGCAGGTACTGCGCATCACCGATCACCAGTCGAATCTTCGTCACCACAACCCCCTTGTGATCGAGTCTGCCGCTACCTGCCAGGGCAGGGAAACGTCTGTTCCGCTGGATGGAGGCTGGCCTCCAGACGGAGTTCGAGGTCTGCCAGGTGTCCAGGCCGGGGTGCTGCCCAGCATGCTGGTGTCAGCCCGCCGGGGGAGGCGGAACACCAAGGGAGACAACACATGCAGTGGAAGAAGCTGCTCGCGGCCGTCGGTGTCGCGACGGCCTCGCTCGCCGTCGCGCCGGCCGCCGGCGCGAGCCCGGCCGATCTCCAGTCCATCGACTTCAACATCGTGGCCAAGCACAGCGGCAAGTGCCTCGACGTGGCGGGAGCCGGCTCCGCCGACGCCACACCCGTCCAGCAGTGGGTCTGCCTCGGGCCCAGCCAGACCAACCAGCAGTGGAACGTCAAGGACCTGGGCAACGGCTATCACCAGATCGTCAACCTGCGGTCGGGCAAGTGCCTGGACGTGGACGCGTTCAAGACCACTGACGGTGCGAAGGTGCAGCAGTGGACGTGCAACGGCCTGGACAACCAGCGCTGGACGTTCATCAGCACCTGATAGCGGTACGGTCGTGGGCGTGCGTTATCCACCAGAACCGTGGCACATGCGGGGCTCTCTCGTTATCTCCGTGTTCCGGGTGCCGCGCGAGCTGGTGCCGCACGCCCATCTCCCGTCCGGCGCGCGAATGATCACGGTGGCGGGTAACGCTTTCGTGGCCGTCGCGTTCGTGACCTACGAGCCGGGCGGCGAGCTCACCTACGACGAGCTGCTCGTCGCCACGCCGGTGAACGACCAAGGCCGGATCGCCGTGTCGGTGCCGCAGATCTGGGTCGACAGCGAGGCGTCCCGGCTGGGCGGCCGCGAGATGTGGGGAATCCCGAAGCAGCTCGCGAAGTTCGGCCAGGGCTCGTCGATCGCGGGCGTGGCGGTCAGCGGCGGCGTCCGGCTGCCCGGCGAGTGGGCCGCGAAAGGCTGGACCGCACAACGCCTGGACGGCCGCGACGTCCGGACGAAAATGCGCCTGTCCGGGCGGTTCCGGCTCGTCCGGGCCGCGTGGATGTTCCCGGTGGACGGCCCGCTCGGCTACCTGACGGGCCGCACACCACTGGTCAGCCTCGCCACGAGGACCATGCGGCTCACGTTCGGCCAGGCCTCGTAACGCACGAGAGCGGTCACGACTCGCCGATGTACTGGACGCTGTTCAGCACGTGCTGCGCCCACGCCCGGTCGGCGGGGAAGCGGTGCACCACGCGCACGGACAGCATGGTGCCGGGACGCACGACGTGCCCGTGGAACACCTGCTCCTCGTTGCCGTCGATGACCTCGCTGAGCCAGAACGCGTGCCGAAGCTCCGGCCCGATGTGCTCGACCGAGTGGTCCTCCGACGGGTAGCCGTCGATCACGGCCGCGAGGAAGTCGCTGGGCGTGCGCTGGGCCCGGTCGTTGTAGACGTCGAGCCCCACCCACCGGCCGGGGCTGGAGAACCACACGGTCCGGTCCTCCACGACACACCGCATGCCCGCGGTCCGCTCGACGGTCCAGACCTCGCCCAGCGTCTCCCGGACGGGGATCGGCAACGGGTGCCGGATGCAGCTCAGCACCTCGTCGCGGTCCCATTCCCGGTCCAGCAACGGGTGCGAGGTGTAGTACGGCAGCTCGTCGGCGTTCAGCACGGCCGCTTCGACCGGGACGCCGAGCAGGTTCCACGGCTCGATGAAGTTCGCGAACGTGCCGGACACGCGGAAGTTCGGGTACTCGGAGTCGTTGTCCCAGACCGCGTGCGCGTACATCGCGTCGACCTTGCTGATCCGCATCCACGCGCCGAAGACCAGCTCCACTCCTCCGGTCAGCCGAACCGGCAGGAGACAACGGAGGTACGTGTCGCCGTCCGGTCCGGCGAGCAGCCCGCCTGTCGGGGCGGTGAGCTGCTCCGAGGGCACGCCGATCAACGGCTCCGGGCGGTTCAGCCGAAAGTCGATGCGGTCCGTAGACGTGATCTCGGCTCCGCAGCATCCGCATTGGACGGTCATGGATGCAGATGCTAGAGCCTAGTGATCCTCGCCGTTGAGCAACCGTGAACGCACCAGGAAACGCATTCCAAGTGGCGCCTCGAGCGAGAACCCGCTCCCACGACCGGGCACGACGTCGATCGTCAGGTGCGTGTGCGACCAGTACTCGAACTGCGCCGCGGACATCCACACCGGAACCACGAACGAGTCGACCGCGAGATCTCCGAGGTGCACGTCCGACGAGCCGGTGCGGAACTCCCCGGCGGGATAGCACATCGGGGCCGAACCGTCGCAGCATCCGCCGGACTGGTGGAACATCAGGTCGCCGTGCGTTGC
>NZ_JBEXPJ010000154.1:0-22081 GCF_040611995.1 Lentzea sp. NPDC006480 | reverse complement strand
GTGGGCCAGAAGGTCGGCGCGAGCAGCAACGCGTCCAGCAACACCAGTTCGACGACGAGCACGACCACGACGCAGTCCGGGTTCGTCGTCGTGACGGACCTGAAGAACCTCGTGCTGCACGCGAACGTCTCCGAGTCCGACGTCAGCAAGCTCAAGGGCGACCAGGCCGCGACGGTCACGGTCAACGCGATGCAGACCCAGCCCATCCAGGCCAAGGTCGCGCAGGTCGACCTCACGCCCACCACGTCGAACAACGTCGTCCAGTACGGCGTCACGCTGGCGTTGACGTCGCCGCCGGAGGGGTTGCGGCCCGGCCAGTCGGCGAGCGTCGAGATCACCGTCGCCGGGGCGACCAACGTCCTCGCCGTGCCCGCCGCGGCCGTGCAGACCGTCAACGGCGCCAGCAGCGTCCAGGTGATGGAGAACGGCGCCGAGACCCGCAAGACCGTCGAGATCGGCGTGCGCGGCGATCAGTACGTGGAGATCAAGTCCGGGCTGACCGCGGGCGAGGAAGTCGTGCTGCCGCCGGTCACCACCTCGACCAACCAGAACCGCACGGGCCAGCAGCAGGGTGGCCAGTTCCCCGGGACCGGCACCGGCAACCGCAACGGCGGCGGCTTCACCGGGACCGGTCGATGAGCCCGGTGATCGAGGTCAGAGACCTCCGCAAGACGTACGGCAGCGGTGACACGGCCGTGCACGCGTTGCGGGGCCTCGATCTCACGGTCGAGAAGGGCGAGTACATCGCGATCATGGGCGCGTCCGGGTCGGGCAAGTCGACGCTGCTCAACATCCTCGGGTGCCTCGACGTGCCGACGTCCGGGAAGTACCTGCTCGACGGCATCGACACGGGCGACTTCGACGAGGAACAGCTCTCGTTGCTGCGCAACCGGAAGATCGGGTTCGTCTTCCAGTCCTTCAACTTGGTGCCGCGCACCACGGCACTCGCGAACGTCGAACTCCCGCTGGTGTACGCGGGAGTTCGGCGTGCCCAACGCCGGGAACGGGCGCTCGCGGCGCTCGATCTCGTTGGTCTCAAAGACCGCACGCACCACCGGCCCAACGAACTGTCCGGCGGGCAACAACAACGTGTCGCGATCGCACGAGCTTTGGTGACGTCGCCCGCGATCGTGCTCGCCGACGAACCGACCGGAAACCTCGACACCGACTCCAGCCGGGAGGTCCTGGGCATCCTGGACCGGCTCAGCGCGAGCGGCCGCACGGTCGTGTTGATCACGCACGAGGACGAGGTCGCGGCCCACGCCATGCGCACTGTTCGCGTGGTGGACGGGAAAGTCGCGGGGGTGCTGGTGTGAGACTCTTCGAGATCGCCGCGTTCGCCGTTCGCGGGTTGACCGCGAACAAGATGCGGTCCGGGCTCACGACGCTGGGCATCCTGATCGGTGTCGCGTCGGTGATCCTGCTGATCGCGGTCGGCAACGGCGCGTCCAGCGCGGTGCAGCAGAGCATCGCCGGACTCGGCACGAACATCCTGACGATCAGTCCGCAGCGCTCCCAGCCCGGTAGTCCGGTCAAGCCGCTGACCACGGCGGACGCGGCGGCGCTGGTCGGCTCCGACTCCCCTGACGTCAAGTACGCGTCGCCGGTCGTGTCAGCGCAGGCCACGGCGGGTTACGGCACGACGAGCTACGCGATCAGCCAGTTCATCGGCTCGGATCCGCACTACTTCGAGACGACCAACAGCGCGGTCGCGCAGGGGAACCTGTTCTCCGACAACGACATCCAGCAGGCGCGCAAGGTCGTGGTGATCGGCGCGACCGTGGCCACGCAGCTCTTCCCCGGCACTGATCCGGTCGGGAAGTCCATGCTGGTCAACAACATCCCGTTCACCGTCATCGGAGTCCTGGCGGCCAAGGGATCGAGCGGCCTGCAGGACGCCGACGACATGGCCGTGGCGCCTTTGACGACCACGCAGAACGCGTTGACCGGCTACGGCAGCCTCACGCAGATCGTCGTGCAGGCCCGAAGCGCCGACGCGTTGCCGAACGCGCAGGCGCAGGTCACGACGATCTTGAACGGTCGTCACAAGATCACGGGCACGACCGCCGACTACCGGATCCTCAGCCAGGACCAGCTGCTCACCGCCCGCACCGCGACGACAGAGACGTTCACGGTGCTGCTGGCGTCGGTGGCCGCGATCTCGTTGCTGGTGGGCGGAATCGGCATCACGAACATCATGCTGGTCACGGTCACCGAGCGGATCCGCGAGATCGGCATCCGCAAGGCCGTCGGCGCACCTCGCTCGTCGATTCTCGGGCAGTTCCTGATCGAGGCGACGCTGCTGAGCCTGTTCGGCGGTGCTCTTGGTGTCGCGGCGGGATTGATCGGCAGCCAGTTCACCATCGCCGGGATCAAACCCGTGCTCGTTCCGTCGTCCGTGCTGCTGGCGTTCGCGGTGTCGGCGTTGATCGGCCTGTTCTTCGGCAGCTACCCCGCTTCCCGCGCGGCGAAGCTCCGTCCCATCGAAGCCCTCCGGCACGAATAAGGAGACCCTGACGTGACCAACCCACTCGACCAGCCGCTCGAGAACGACATCTCGGCCGAGCTGAAGGAACGCAAGTCCGGCGTCGGCAAGACCACGATGATCCTCGGGGTCGCGGTGCTGGCCATCGTCGCGTTCGTCGGCGGGGTGTTCGTGCAGAAGTCCTTCGGCTCCACGCCGGCCCCGACCCGGCAGAACGCCGCCGGGCGTCAGTTCAACGGGCAGGGCACGCCGCCATCTGGTCAGAACCGGCCGAACGGCGGCAACTTCGGGCGTGGCACCGCAGGCACGATCGACCACATCGACGGCACCACGGTGTACGTGAAGACCCAGAACGGGCAGGTCGTCAAGGTGTCCACTTCGGACTCCACGAAGGTGCAGATCACGTCCGACGGCAAGCTGACCGACCTCAAGGCCGGGCAGCAGGTCGTGGTGCAGGGCCAGGCGGGGTCGGACGGCACGGTGACCGGGCAGACCATCACGCAGCGGCCAGCGACCGGGTGATGCAGGATTCTCGCGTGGAACGTGGCCGGTTGCTCGTCGTCGAGGACGAACCCAGCATCCGCGAACTGCTGTGCGCCAGCCTGCGGTTCGCCGGGTTCACCGTGTCCAGCGCGGCGACGGGCGGCGAGGCCTTGCAGGCTGCGCGGGTGGAGTCGCCCGATCTGGTGCTGCTCGACGTGATGCTGCCTGATCGGGACGGGTTCGAGGTGGTGCGGCGGCTGCGTTCGGGCGGCTTGCAGGTGCCGGTGCTCTACCTGACCGCGCGGGACAGCCCGGACGACCGGATCACCGGGCTGACCGTGGGCGGCGACGGGTACATCACCAAGCCGTTCAGCCTGGAGGAGGTCATCGCGCGGGTGACGGCGGTGCTGCGCCGCACCCGGCCCGGACACGAGGGCGAGCAGCTGACCTGCGGTGATCTTTCGCTCGACGTGGAGAGCCACATCGTGCGGCGCGGGTCGCGGATCGTGGAGCTGTCGCCGACGGAGTTCCGGTTGCTGCACTACCTGATGCGCAACAGCGGCCGGGTGTTGTCGAAGGCGCAGATCCTGGATCAGGTGTGGTCGCACGACTTCGACGGCGATGTCGGGGTGGTCGAGTCGTACATCTCGTACCTGCGACGCAAAGTGGACGCGGACGCGCCGCGGCTGATCCACACCGTGCGCGGCCTGGGGTACATGATCCGCCCATGACGTTGCGCGTGCGGCTGGTGGTCGTGCTCGTCGCCCTGGTGGCCGCGGGTCTCTTCGGCACGTGGCTCGTCGGTTCGAAGGTGATGGAGAACTACCTCCTGCACCAGCTCGACGCCCGGCTGGACCGCGCGGCCGGCGCTCCCCGGCCGTTTCCGGGGCGGGAGAACATGATCCTGCGCTCGCCTTCCGAGGTGTTGTCCGGGACGCCGTTCGAGGGGCTGCCGGCGTACGGGGAGCTGACGGCTGGTGAGCACGTCACGGTCGGCACGCATCGGCTGGTGATGCGGCAGCTCGACGGCGCCGAGCTGGTCGTGGCGACGGATCAGAGCGAGGTCGACAAGGCGGTCGACGATCTGCGGGTGGCGTTCCTGCTGATCAGTCTCGGGGCGTTGCTGCTCGTCGGGATGGCCGGGTATGTGCTGGTCAGGTCGTCCACGCGGGCATTGGAGGAAGTGGAGCAGGTCGCCGGGGAGATCGCGGCCGGTGATCTTTCGCGACGGGTTCCGGTGCGACGGCCCGGGTCTGAGGTCGGGCGGCTGGCGTCGGCGTTGAACACGATGCTGGGGCAGATCGAGGCCGCCTTCGCCGTGCGGGTGTCGTCGGAGAACCGGATGCGGCAGTTCGTCGCTGATGCGTCGCACGAGTTGCGGACGCCGTTGACGTCGATTCGGGGGTATGCCGAGCTTTACCGGCAGGGTGCGGCCACGGATGCCGCTGAGGTGTTGCGACGCATCGAGGATCAGGCTCAGCGGATGGGTGTGCTGGTCGAGGATCTGCTTGCGCTGGCGCGGCTGGATTCCGCGCAACCGTTGGTGTTGTCCGATGTGGACCTCGTGGTGCTGGTGACGGATGCGGTGCACGAGGCGCGGGTTCGGGATCCTGAGCGGACGGTGTCGCTGACGCTCACCGGGCCCGTGGTGGTTCAGGGTGATGAGGCTCGGATCCGGCAGGTGCTGACGAACTTGCTGGACAACGCTTTGACGCACACTCCTGCGGGGTCGCCGATCGAGGTCCGGTTGACTGCCTCGGCGATTGAAGTCGCTGATCACGGGCCGGGGATGCCGGCCGAGCAGGCTTCGCGGGTGTTCGAACGGTTCTACCGGGCGGACTCGGCGCGTGGACCTGGCGGAGCTGGGTTGGGACTGGCGATCGTGGCGGCTTTGGTGGCCGCGCACGGGTGGAAGGTCGAGCTGGACACCGCGCCGGGTGAGGGCGCGGTGTTCCGGGTGCGGCTGAGCGCCTAACCGGCGAAGAGCTGCCCGAGCCGGTAGTCGATGATCCGTGTCGCCTGCTCGGCGTCGTAGGCCTCGACCAGCATCGCGCTGAGCAGGCCGCCGGTCATGGTCGCGAGTGCGTCAGCCTCCAGCTGGGTGTCGAGGTGCGCGGGAACCCCGCCGCGCTGCTGGGCTTGTCCGAGCTGATCCGCGAGCAGGCGCACGAGGTGGGGCATCATGGCCTGCTGATCTGGATCCTGACCGCCGCGGGTGACGTCGACGGCGAAGTAGGCTATCTGCACCGCGCACAGCATGCGGCTGCGTTCGTCGGTCGGCAGCACACCGAGCACGCAGGCGCGGATGACAGCGCGTTCGTCGCCGGTCCGCAGCGCTTCGGCGATGCCTCCTCCTGCCCGCTCGGCGCCCAGTTCGGTGATGCGTTGCCAGGCGTACCGCAGCATCTCCTCCTTGGCCGGGAAGTAGTACTGCACCTGGAACATCGAGACGCCGGCCTCAGCGGCGACCGCCCGCAGCGTCACCGCCTGCAGGCCCTGCGTCGCCGCGATCCGGAAGACCGCCTCCGCGAGCTCACGCCTTTTCTCGTCGTGGTCAACGCGTTTCGGCACGTGATCACTGTGTCACACCATCCGCTGCTGGCACGACGAGCCGGGGTGCTATAACATTGCATCTGCATTGGATAAACGACCTGGGGGGTCACGATGCTCGGCAAGTTCAAGGATCAGAAGTCGCAGGACAAGTACTTCGCCACGTACGACGCGATCCTGCGGAAGTGGCCCGTTCCGGCCGAGGAGCTGGACGTCGAGACGCGGTTCGGGCCGACCAGGGTCCGGCGCAGCGGCATCGGGCAGGGCACACCGATCGTGCTGCTGCACGGCGTGATGGGCACGTCGTTGTCCTGGTACTCCTTCGTCGCCGAACTGGCCGAGCGGCACACGGTGTACGCGGTGGACACGATCGGCGAACCGGGTCGCTCGGTCCAGACGCGTCCCGTGCAGAGCGGCTCCGACCAGGCGGACTGGCTCGCCGACGTGCTCGCCGGACTCGGCCACGAGAAGTACCACCTCGTCGGGATCTCCCGCGGCGCCATGATCGCGCTGGACCTCGTCATGCGTTCGAGCGACCGGATCGACCGCCTGATCGCCATCGAGCCGGGTGGCTTCGGGACCATCGGCCTGCGGTTCGTCCTCTGGAGCTTCGGCCAGATGTTCCGCTGGCTGCTGCCGGCGCCGATCCTGCGGCGGATCATGAAAGGAGATCCCTACGCGCGCCGCACTCTCGCCCCGTTGGTGATCCGCGGGCTCAAGTACAAGGCGCATTTCCCGCCACAGTACGAGTTCACCGACGACCAGCTGCGCGCGATCGCCGTGCCTGTTCACTTCGTGCTCGCCGAAAACTGCGCGGGGCACGACTCACGCGCGGTCGCCGCCCGTGTCGAGTCGCTCAATCCCCTTTTGCGCGCAGAGGTCGTGCCCAAGACCACGCACGCGCTGCCCCTGGAAGAACCGGAGCTCACGATCGCCCGGATCCTCACCCTCACCGAGACCGCCTCATGACCGGTTCGGCCAGTCGCGTTCGTAGTGCTCTGCCGGGAAGTCGCTCGGGCTCTCGCCGGTCGCACGGGCTTTGGCGATCTCCTTGGCGTAGCGCTCGTTGCGGGCGCACCACGGCGCGGCCGGGATGTACATGACGTTGCCCCAGCCCTGCTGGTTCTCGACCGGTGCGACGCTGTGGATCATGTCGCAGTGCCACCAGACCGAGTCGCCCGCCCTGACGTCCGGGATGCCGCTCAGGGCTTCGATCAGCAGCGCGTGGTACTTCGGGTTGACCGGGAAGACCTGGTTGACGGTGACGCCGCACATGTCGTCGTCCGGGACGTCGTCGAGCAGCGGGCGCAGCATCAGGTACGCCATCGCGCCGGGGATCGGCACGGTGTGCAGGACGCCTTGGTCGTGGTCCATGTCGGAGAGCGCGGTCCAGCCCTGGAAGGTGCGGAACACCGAGCACATCGTGGTGCCGGGGTACTGCGGGCCGGTGGTGCGGTGGGCGGCGTCCCACGGGTCGTACTGCTCGACCGTGCCGTTGAAGAGGTGCCGGAACGCCTGCTGGTACTCCTTCGTCATCCACAGGTCGAGCGTGCCGGGGTCGAGGTGAGTGCCGAGGCCGCTGGAGCTCGCGCCGGGCGGGCGGCGGCGGATGCGGTCCGGGTACCGGACGTCGCGGTTCGGGTCGAACCAGCCGTCGCTGCGCCACAGGCTGTTCAGGAAGCGTTGGACCGTGGCCATGCGCTCGTGTTCGCGCGCTTCGGTTTGCGCTGCTGACCAGTAGATCGGGTAGATCTCGGGCTTCGAGCCGACGCTGCCGAAGAAGTCGTCGCCGGGGCCTCGGTAGTTCTCGAAGAAGTTGTTGCGCTCTACGTAGTCCACAATGGACCGATCCCAGTTCTGGGCCTGCTCGCGGTCGAAGTGGTTGCGGACCACGAGGCAGCCGCGGCGTTTGACGAGGTCGGTCGGCACGGTTCCGGCCTCGATGTCGGCGTAGTCGATCACCGGCCACGCCTGGCCCGCTTTGACGTCGTCGACCTCCTGCCGGATCTGCTTCTCGACGACGGCGAACACCTCCTCGACGGTCCGGCCAGACGCTTCGATGTTCGCGCGGATCGCCTTCTTGATCTCGCGGACGGCTTTGGGCAGGTCAGGCGGGGTGGTTTTCCAGTTCGGCAGCATGACGCTCCTTCCAGTAAGGCCTCCTTACTTAGAACCATAGGCGTGTCGCACGCTTGTAGGCAAGACCCCTAACTAGAATGCGCGGCGTGACGAAGCCGTCCCAGGAGCTGCTGCGCTCGATCTCCGACGAGCACGTGCTGCGCGCGTTGATGTCCGCGCGCAGGCTGACGCGGGCCGAGTTGGCCGTGGTCACGGGGCTGTCGAAGCCGACCGTGGGCGAGAGCGTTCGACGGCTGGAGGAACTCGGGCTGGTCGCCGACACCGGCGAGCGCACTCCTGGTGGACGCGGCAAGGGGCGCGTCGGCTCGTTCTACAGCCTTGCAGATGTGGGCGTCGCGTTGGTGGTGACGATCGCGCACGACGGCGTGACGGCATCGTGCGTTGACGCGTACGGCGACTCGGTTTCGCGCGTGCACTCCCCCATCGGCGGGCCTGCCGAGGTGGCTTCGGTGTTGCCGATCGCGGCCGTGGAAGCTGTTGCTGGGCAACACGTCCGGCTGGCGGTGGTGAGCGCGGCCGATCCCGTCGACCGGCACACCGGGCGGCTCGTGCAGCTGCCGGACTCGCCGTTCCTGGTGGGAGCGCTGGATCCGGTCGAGGTGTTGCGGCCGTTCCTGAGCGGTCCGGTGATCGTGGACAACGACGTGAACTGGGCGGCGCAGGCCGAGCAGGCTTCCAGCGGTGTCTCGGACTTCGCTTACCTGTACCTGGGCGAGGGCTTGGGATGCGCGGTCGTCAGCGACGGCGAGGTGCGGCGCGGGCATTCCGGGCTGGCGGGCGAGATCTCGCACCTGATCACGGTCGGGCCTTCAGGGGCTGCCGTGCCGTTCATCGAGGTGTTCGGGGAGCTGGGACTGAGGCAGGCGGGGTCGACGGCGATCGATGTCGCACGGTTGCTGGAGAGTCCGGATTTGGACGTGGTGGCGCGGGCGATCGGTGGGGTCGTCACGGCGTTGGTCACGTTGGCGGACCCGGAAGTCGTTGTGGTGGGCGGAACTTGGGGGCCGTTGGTGCTCGATGAGATCACCGCCGCATGCGACCGACTGCCGCGCCACGTCGTTGTGGCCGCGGCGTCGGTGTCGTCTCCGTCGTTCGTCGGCGCGCAGGCTCATGCCTTGGAGCAGCTGCGAAACGCGCTGGTCGAGGCGTCCAGACCGCGCTAGGCGAGCAGGTCGAGCAGCTTCTGCGGGGGCTCGTCGCCGAACAGGCTCTCGGTGATGCCGTCGGCGTCCTCGACGGTCTCCACCGCGCGCACGAACATCGCTTCCTCGTACTCGTGCAGCGCGGCCTCGACGTCGGTGTGCGCGGCGAGCAGGCGGGCGAGCTCGGCGCCGTCCAGCATGGCGAGGTTGGCGCCTTCGCCGTTGGCCACGGTCAGGTGGGCGGCGTCGCCGAGCAGGGTCACGCCCGGCACCCGGTCCCAGCGATGTCCACGCGGCAACGTGTAGTGCGGGCGGAAGATCGGCGTGGTGTCGGACTCGGTGATCAGCGCGGTCAGCTCCGGTGCCCAGCCGCCGAACTCCGCGGCAATCCGCGCGGGGTCCGTGACGTCGATGTTCTCGAACCACTCCAGCGGCCGGGTGAACTCGACGTAGGCGTGCAGGGTGTCGCCGCGTTCCCGGTGCGCGAAGATCCCCTTGCCCTGGGCCGGGGCGAACATCGAGCCGCCACCGACGGTTCTGGCGATCGTCGGGTGCGCGGTGTCCGCGTGGTGGAGGTAGGTCTCGATGAACGTCACCCCCGCGTACTCCGGAGTCGCGTCGCTGAGCAACGGCCTCACGCGAGACCACGCGCCGTCCGCGCCCACGAGCAGCTCGGCTTCGTGAGTGTTGCCGTCGGCGAACGTGACCGTGCGGCCCTCGACGCCCGTCACCTTGTGGCCCCACCTCACCGTGCCTGCTGGGAGGGAGTCGAGCAGGATCTGGCGCAGGTCGGCGCGCTGGATCTCCGGACGGCCGCCGGTGCCGTCGTCGGGCTTGTCGAGCAGGACCGTGCCGTCGGTGTCGAGCACCCGCAGTGCCTGGCGTCCTTCGAGGACCTGGGCGTGGAACTCGTCCATCAGCCCGGCGGCTTGGAGCGCGAGCTGACCGTTGTAGTCGTGGATGTCGAGCATGCCACCCTGCGACCGCGCGTCCGGCGACTCCTCCGCCTCGTAGACGACGGACGGGATGCCGTGGACGTGCAGCACGCGGGCGAGGGTGAGGCCGCCGAGACCGGCGCCGATGATCGTGACTTTGGGCATGCGGCGAGGTTCGCTTGAGCTGCTGGCACCGATCGCACACGACGCTGGCACCCGGCTGTCAGGCCCTGTCAGTCACCACTCAGCGAAGCCGCCGTCGTCGTGCCGCCAGATCGGCGAGCGCCACGCGTGCCCGACCTCGGCGGCCCTGCGCACCGCCGCCTCGTCGACCTCCACGCCCAGGCCGGGTCCGGTCGGCCGGGCGATCCAGCCGTCCACGACCCGCACCGGCGCCATGTCCACCAGATAGGTGGGGTCGGTGCCGTGGTAGTGCATGCCCGCACTTTGTTCCTGGATCAGGAAGTTCGGCGTGGTGAACGCGACCTGCAGCGACGCCGCGAGCGAGATCGGCCCGAGTGGACAGTGCGGTGCGATCGAGGCGCCGTAGATCTCGGCCAGCGAACCGATGCGGCGCAGTTCGGAGATGCCGCCCGCGTGCGACGGGTCCGGTTGCACGACCGCCACGCCCGCGTCCAGCACCGGTTTGAACTCCCAGCGCGAGAAGAGCCGCTCCCCCGTCGCGATCGGCACGGTCGAGGCGGCGACCACCGAAGCCAGGACCTCGGGTGGCAGCTCGGGCAGCACCGGTTCCTCGACGAACATCGGCTGCACCTCTTCGAGCATGCGCACCAGACGTCGTGCCATGGCAGGGGAAACGCGGCCGTGGAAGTCGATCGCCAGCTCGCCTTGCGGTCCCAGCGCTTCGCGGGCCTGCCGTGCACGTTCCAGCACGGCTTGAGCTTCCGCGGGCGAGGCGATGGGGCGCATCTCGGCCGTGGCGTTCATCTTCACCGCCGAGAAGCCCTGCGCGACCTGCTCCGCCACCGCGTCGAACACACCGTCCGGCCGGTCGCCGCCCACCCACGAGTAGGCGCGCACGCGGTCGCGAACCGGGCCACCCAGCAGCTCGTGCACGGGCAGGCCGCGTGCTTTTCCCGCGATGTCCCACAACGCGTGGTCGTAACCGGAGAGCGCCGACGACAACACCGGGCCGCCGCGGTAGAAGCCGCCGCGGCGCAGGACCTGCCACAGGTCCTCGACGCGCAGCGGGTCCTGGCCGATGACCAGCTCGGAAAGCTCGTGGACGGCCGCGCGGACCGTCTCGGCCCTGCCCTCCACCACCGGCTCCCCCCAGCCGGTCACCCCCTCGTCCGTGCTCACCTTCAGGAACAACCAGCGGGGCTCGACCAGGAACGTCTCGACCGCCGTCACCTTCATGAAGAATCCTTTGCCGCGGACCAGCCGCCGTCGACCAGAATCTCCGCGCCCGTCACGAAGGACGCCCCCGGAGACAACAGAAAACCGATCACCGAGGCCACCTCGGCCGGGTCGCCGAGGCGGCCGGCCGGGGTGGCTCGGGCACTGCGTTCGCGATCTTCGATGGACACCCGGTCCCATGCCGCTGTCAGCACGGGCCCGGGGAGCACCGCGTTGACCCGGACGTGCGGCGCGTACTCGACCGCGAGCTGGCGGGTGAGAGCCACCAGCCCGCCTTTCGAGGCCGCGTACGCGCCGTGTCCCGGGATGCCGAAGTGCGCGTGCACCGATGACACGAGCACCACCGAGCCGCCCCGCTGCCGCAGTGACGGCAGGCAGGCCTGGAGGCCGTGGAACGCGCCGCCGAGGTTGACCGCGAGCTGGCGTTCCCACTCGGCGGGCGTGGTCTGGTCGAGCGGCTTGACCTGCACCGTGAACGCGTTGCTCACCAACGCGTCCACACCGTCCGTCAGTTCCACTGCCCGGCGCCACGTGTCTGGGTCGCTGACATCACCGCGAACAGCGACGTCACCCGTGATGTCGATGCCGATCACCCGGTACCCGTTGTCGGTCAGGTGCTGTGCCGTGGCGGCACCGATTCCCGCTGCCGCACCCGACACCACCGCGCACTTCATGGTTCACCTCGGTGCTGATCCACTCGCGCGCGTGCTGCGTGGAGGAGTAGAGCACCGCCGGCCGGCTTCCGTCGCGTTGCCCGAGCGCGCCCTGGGTGACCTTGAGCGCGATGATCTCCCGTCCCTGCCCGGTCTTCCCGAGCACCTCGAGCTTGACGAGGTTCTGGTTGTTCTGCGCCAACGAGTACAGCTGGTCGCGGATCCCGCCCGGCTCGTCGTAGGACCGCCACACGGTGAACCCGCCGGCGGCCTGCTCGGCGGCGAGCTGCTTGGTCGTCTTGCCGTCCTTGTTCTTCTTGAGCTTCGCGTCGATCCCGCGCTTCGCCAGGTCCTTCTGCTGGGCGGAGTCGAGGACGAGCTCGACCTCGACCTTGTCGCCGGCCGTTCTGGCAGCGGCGACGTCCAGGCCTTGTCTCGACAGATCACCCGCCTGTTTCGGTGTCACCTGGGCTACGTAGACGTCGAGGGGGTCGCTGGGCGGGGCGGCTTGGGCGGGTGACGCCGCCGCACCTCCGACGACGAGTGCCAGTGCGGACAGGAGAGTCGTGGACCGCTTCATTGCGTTCCTCCTGGGCGTGCGTGGTCGACGCAAGACCCGCCGACGCTACGCCGACCAGCCGTTACATTGATGAGCCTTTAGGCCCTACACGTTCGGCTCAACGGTCGCAGGTCGTGATTGGACGGTCACCTGACGTGGATAGGTCCACTTGTAGGGCTTGGCAACGGCTTCGTCACCGAGGGAGAGGGCGTTGAACGCCTCCCGTGCGCCGAGGCCGGCCTCCGCCATCTTCGCGGCGATGAGCCCGCCGAGCTGGGCGGCGGCGCAGGAGGTACCGCGCCACGACGCGAAGCCGGAAGCCCTTCCGGCGAATGCGTTGCCGCTGAGCAGTTCGACGGTCGTTCTCGTCTCCGTGAAGTAGGAGCTGACGAACTCGCCGTCAGCTCCTGGGTTGATCGTGCAGGTCACCCAGGGCAGTGCCGGGCTGTAGTCCTTCTTCCTCTCGGCGTCCTCGCCCACGTCGGAGAACGGGGTCGGCAGTCCGGCCGCGATGACGCCGGGGAGTGCGGCCGGCCAGGTGGGGGAGTTGCGCGTGATCTGGACGTCGCGTGACATTCCGTCCACGGCTCCGTGGTTGCCCGCCGCGGCGACGATCACCATGTGGCGCTGAAGCCGCTCGACCGCGCGTTCGACGATCAACGGCGGCCTGCCGTCGTTGGTGCGGGTGCCGCAGGCCATCACCAGCACGTGCACCCGGTCCTGCGGAGGGTCGTCGTAGAACTCCTCGAGCTGCTTGACCACGCACCAGGCGGAGGCCTTGCCTCTGTCGTTGAGCGCGGCGCGTGCTACGACGGTGGCGGCGGGCGCCTGCTTGAGGATCAGTCCGGCCATGAACAAGCCGTGCCCCAGTTCGAAGTAGGCGTCGGCGGGCGCCTCGGCCTTGTCGAAGCCGAGCGTTCTGATGGCGGTGTCGGGGAGGTCGTCGTGTTTGTAGATCGCGGTGTCGAGCAGGCCGACGCGCACGCCGGCGCCCTTGGGCTCCGCGAGCCAGTCGTCGGGCTTGCCGGCGGGTATCGGATCCCACAGGGTGTGGCTCTTGGTCTGCGGGTACGCCCCGAACTGGCTGGTCATCGGCCGGTTCTTGCCGATCAGCGGGACCCAGCCGCCGCAGCGCCCGGCGAGCCGCGCCCGAACCTCGTTGAGCACCGGGTCGAGCTCGGCGACCAGCTCCGGCTCCGAGTGGGCGTCGTCGGGTTTGTGCCAGAGGGTGAGGAGCGCGAGATCGAACGCGGGCGCGTCGTCGACCAGCTTGGTCTGGATCCCGAGCTCGTCCAGCACCTGCTCCACGGCGGAGCGGTGGGTGCTGTCGACGACGAGCTGGTCGGTACCGCCCAGCAGCTTCTCGCATTCGCTCTCGACTGGGGTGGTCATGTCAGCCTCCGGGTTGAGTTCTCGCAGAACCGATGCCGTCGAGCGTCACGTTGATACCTTGGTCATCATGGTGCCGGGACCGGCGTTACACGCGGCGCGCGAGGCGATGCGGCTCGCCGACGCCGATCCGGTCAAGGCGATTCCGGCGGCGGCCGAGGTCGTCGCGCGTGCTCAGAGCGATGCCGCGGCCCGTGCGCTGGCCGAGCAGGCGTGGGGGCACGCGCTGGCCCAGACCGGGCAGGTCGACCTCGCCGTCACCCATTTGCGCCGCGCGGTCCGGCTCGGGGCGGGCAAGGCGGCCGCGGAGAGCCGGATGAAGCTCGCGTTCGCGCTCGTGCATCAGGGCCGTGCCGTGTCCGCCCTGCGCGAGGTGGACTTGGCGGTGCCGCTGCTGGGTGCGCGCGCTCGGGGCCAACGCGCCGTGATCCTCTACCACCTCGGCCGGCTCGACGAGGCGTTCGCCGACTACCAGGCCGCCGGGCGGGCGTTCCGGCGCAGCGGGGACAAGCTCGGCCTGCAGCGGCACCTGGTGAACACGGGCATCCTGCAGGCCGAACGGCAGAACTTCGCGGCCGCGGTGAAGGACCTGCTCGAAGCCGACGGCCTGGCCCGCGAGCTGGACCGGCCGCTCGTGGTCGGCATCATCGCCGAGAACCTGGGCTGGGTGGAGAGCCGCCGGGGTGACGTGCCGGCCGCGCTGGCGCACTTCGACCGGGCGGAGGAGATCATCGCCCGGCACGGCGGTCAGCTCGCGCCCGTGCTGCAGGACCGCGCCGAACTGCTGCTGTCCGTGGGCTTGGCCGGCGAAGCACGAGAGCACGCCGCGCAGGCGGTCGCCGCCTTCCGCGCGGACGGTCGTCAGCTGAAGGTGCCCGAGATGCGGCTGCTGCTCGCCGACGCCGCGCTCCTCGCGTCGGACTGGGACGCCGCCGCTGGGCATGCCCGCGCCGCGCTGGCTCAGTTCACCCGTCAGGGACGCTCGCACCACGCCGCTCTGGCCCGGTCCACCGTGATGCGGGCTGCCTTGAACGCCGGAAAGCCTTGCCGCATCGGCGATCCCGCCGCGATGATCACGGCGTTGGAGGGACGGCCGGCCGCCGTCGTCCAGGCACACATCGATCTCGCACTGGTCTTCGAGCGACGAAGACAGCCGGCGCCGGCGGTCTCGCACCTGACCACGGCGAGCGCGGCACGGACCGGTGGCCCGGCGACGTTGCGCGCCCGCGGCTGGTACGCGGAGGCCTTGCTGCGCACGAACCCTCGTTCCGCGATGGCCGCGGCACGGCGAGGACTTCGCGTTCTCGACGAGAACCACGCCTCCCTGGGCGCCAGCGACCTCCGCGCTCACTCGGCCCTGCACCGCGCCGATCTGGCCTCGCTGGGCCTGCGAATCGCGTTGGGCTCCGGTACACCCGCGGATGTCTTCGAGTGGGCCGAACGCGGTCGTGCGAGCCGGTTCCTGCAACGCTCGGTTCGCCCGCCCGACGATCCCGAGCTCGCCTCCCTGCTGCCGTTGTTGCGCGCCACCGCTCTCGAACTGGAGAGCAGTCCCACGCCTCGGCTCCGGCACCGGCAGGTCGAGCTGGAACGGCAGATCAAGAACCGCAGCCGCCAGCTCCGTGCTTTCACCGGTGGTCCCGCCGACCCGGTCCGGCCGTCCACACTGGACCTGGGTGACCGAGTGCTGGTCCAGTTCATCGAGTTCGGCGGTTCTCTTCTGGCTTTGCAGCTGGCTGACGGTCGGATGGACGTGCGCACGGTCGGTACGGTCAGCGAGGTGGGCGGCCTGCTGGCACGCGTGCCGTTCGCGTTGCGGCACCTGGCTCACCGGCCACGTCCCGAGATCGCCGAGCTGCTCCGCTCGACCGCCGCGAAGCTCGACTCCCTGCTCCTGCCGGCGTGCGACCGTCCGCTCGTCGTGGTGCCCACCGGCGTGCTGCACGACGTCCCGTGGTCGACTTTGCCGTCCTGTCAAGGGAAACCGGTCGTGGTCTCACCGTCGGCGACCCTGTGGCACACCGCCTCTTCCCGGCCGGCTCGTCCACGTACGTTCGCGGTCGCGAGCGGTCCAGGTCTGCCGGGTGCCTCGGAAGAAGCTTCGGCCGTGGCGGAGATTCACCAGATCGCGAGCCCCACGTCCGCGACGGTCGACGACGTCCTGAAGGCCTTGAACACGGCCGGCACCGTGCATCTGGCGGCCCACGGCCGGCTCAACCCGGACAACCCGCTGTTCTCCGCGCTGTCGCTGCACGACGGCCCGCTCGTGGTCTACGACGTCCAGCGCCTCGACCAGGTCCCGGAGACCGTGATCATGGCCGCCTGCGACGTCGGCCGCTCGGTCGTGGTGTCCGGCAACGAGCTCCTCGGCCTCGCCGCGACGTTCCTCGAGCGCGGCACCTCGCAGCTGATCGCCCCGGTAGTGCCGGTGCCGGACGCCGAGACCAAGGAGCTGATGGTCGCGGTGCACCGGCGGTTGCGGGACGGCAGGACGCCCTCGGAGGCGCTGGCCGAGGCCCAGCAGGAACTGGACCGGCCCAGCGGTTTCGTCTGCATCGGCGCCTAGAACTCCGCGCGGAACACCCGCAGGTACTTGCGGAACCCGGCGAACCTGACCCCGATGCGGTAGAGCCTGCGCACACCGGGATCGGGAACCTGGTCGTACTGAGCCATGATCGCCGCTTCGTCACGGAACCGGATCCGCGGGTTCCAGCGCTCGACGTCCCTGCCCTCGCGCATCGGCGTCCAGTACGCCGGATAGTCGTAGAACCACCGGCTGAAGTACTTCTTGAGCACCTGGGTCGTCTTCGCGATCCACGGCATGACGCCGTCGAAGATCAGCTCGCCGCCGGGGAAGGTGTGCGTGATGCGCAGGAGCAGCCGTCGCACCTCGGCCTCTCGCAGGTACATCAGCAGACCCTCGGCGATCACGAGCACCGGCTTGTCGTCCGGGATCTCGTCGAACGCATCGGCGTCCGTGGCCGAGGCGGCGATCATCCGGTAGCGGTCGCCGTCCTCGTAGAGCTTGCGCCGCAACGCGATGACGTCGGGCAGATCGAGGTCGAACCAGCGGACAGAGGAAGGCAGGTCGAGCCGGAACGCCCTCGTGTCGAGCCCGCACGCGAGCTGCAGCACCGTCGCGTCCGGGTGGCGGCGGAGGAAGTCCGCGGCCCACTCGTCGAACTGCTTGGAGCGCAACGCGACCGCGAACCGGTTGCGCATGATCGCCGGCTTGTCGATCTTCCGCCAGTCGAAGTCGATCCGTTCGACGGCGTCCGCGGCGAACCTGTCTCCGAGCACCGGCTTGCTCTCCCCGGCGTCCGCGGCCCTCAGGTAGAGGGTCACGAGCATCGTGGCCTGCACGCCGGTGAAGTCGACCTTCGCCATGGAGATCAGCGTACGACCGCAAAGGGGGTGCCAGCGAGCGCTGACGCCCCCGAGCCGCTAACGGGCGAACTGGAACCAGTTCACGTTCGCCAGGTCACCACCTGTGCCACCGGTCGCCACCAGGTAGAGCCGGTGCACCCCGGTCGCCCCGGAAGCCGGAGCCGTGCGCGAGGTCCACGTCTGCCAGCCACCCGTGCTCGCCGCGGACACCGTGGCGACCAAAGGACCGGTCGGGCTGTCGAGCCGGTACTGCAGCGTGCCGTTCGCCGTCGAGGCGGAGGCGATTCGGGTGGTCACCGAGGCCGGCGGCGTGGCACCGAAGTCGACGTCCGCGTAGGCCACGTAGTCGCCCGGCGTCAGGTAGCCGACGTTCTGCCCGCAGCCCGAGTCGGTGCACCGCTCGACCTGCGTGCCGCGCTGCTCGTCGTAGTACGAGGCACCGATCAGCGCGTAGGCGTTCTGCGTGGCCGGGAACTGCGCGCCGAAGCCGTACGGGAACAGCGGCGTCTTGCCGTCACCGACGTTGATCGGCTGTTGTGAGGCGCTCTGCATCCACGTGAACGGCAGCGTGCCGGTCGGGCGGTAGTCGCCGAACAGGACGTCCGCCACGCCGTTGCCCTCGGTGCCGGGCAGCCAGGCCGCGACCAGGGCGGTCCACTGCGGCAGCTGTGCCGCGATGTCCAGCGGGCGGCCGGACACGAGCACCACCACGACCGGGACACCCGTGGAGCGCAACGTGTTCAGCGTCGCGAGGTCCTCGCTGTCCAGCCCCATCGCGCCCGGCTTGTCACCGGCGCCCTCGGCGTACGGCGTCTCACCGATCACCGCGATGGCGGCCTGGTACGAACCGTCGATGCCCGTGCCGTTGCGGTTGTACGTCACGGTCGTGGAGGACGAGACGGCCGAGCGGATTCCTTGCAGCACAGTGGTTCCCGGTTGCGTCGGACCACTGCCACCCTGCCACGACAACGTCCAGCCGCCGCTCTGGTAGCCGATGTCGTCCGCGCTCTTGCCGGCCACGAAGATCTTCGACGAGGTCTTCGGCAACGGCAGGACGCCGTTCTGGTTCTTGAGCAGCACCTGCGACTTGCGCACGGCCTCGCGAGCCAGCGCGCGGTGTGCCGCGTTGCCGACGGTCGGCGTGTACGAGCGGTCGGTCAGCGGCTTCTCGAACAGCCCCAGCTCGAACTTCTTGGTCAGGATGCGGCGGTTGGCGTCGTCGATGCGCGACATCGGCACCCGGCCCGCCTGCACCTCGCCCTTGAGCAGCGTGATGAACGAGCGCCACTCGGTCGGCGCCATGATCATGTCGAGGCCGGCGTTGATCGACGTGCGGACCTCGGCCGCGGTGAAGCCCGGCTGGCCGTCAATCTGGTCGATGGCGTTCCAGTCCGACACGACGAGGCCGCTGAAGCCCAGCTCGCCCTTCAGCACGTCGGTGATCAGGTACTTGTTGGCGTGCGTCTTGAGGCCGTTGACGCTGCTGTACGTGATCATCACCGAGCCGACGCCGCGCGCCACCGCCTCGCGGAACGGCGGCAGGTGGGTCGCCCGCAGCTCGGCGTCGCTGACCTGCGTGTTGCCCTGGTCGTCGCCGTCGGTCGTGCCGCCGTCGCCGATGTAGTGCTTGGCCGTGGCCAGAACCGAGCCGGGGTCCGACAGCTTCGCGCCCTGCAGACCAGTGATCATCGTGGTCATCGACGTCGCGTTCTCGGGCGTCTCGCCGAACGACTCGTAGGTGCGGCCCCAGCGGTCGTTGCGCGCGACGCACAGGCACGGCGCGAAGTCCCAGTCGATGCCGGTGCCCGACACCTCTTCGGCGGTGGCCCGGCCGATCCGCTGCACGAGCGCGGGGTCGCGGGTCGCACCGAGGCCGATGTTGTGCGGGAAGATCGTGGCGCCGACGACGTTGTTGTGGCCGTGCACCGCGTCCACGCCGTAGATCAGCGGGATCTTCAACGGCGTTGCCCGCGCCGCGTTCTGGAAGCTGTCGTACATGTTCGCCCACGACGTGGCGTTGTTGGGGGAGGGCGCCGAACCGCCACCGGACAGCAACGAACCGATCCGGAAGTTGGTCAGGTCGGCGTTGCTCACCGCGTTGCGCTCGGCCTGCGTCATCTGCCCGACCTTCTCGTCGAGCGACATCCGGCCGAGCAGGTCGGAGACGCGCGCGGGGATCGGCTGGGCCGGGTCCAGGTAGATCGGGTCCGCCGCGGCGGCCGTACCGGTCGGGGCTGCTGCGGCCGACAGCAGGAGCACGGCCGCGAGGAGCTTTCTCATGGGGCAGACCTCCGGGGGACGAGGTCCTGTTTACCTTGCGGCACAACAGGGTTGGCCGAGCGTAACCCCAGTTCACAAAGTGGTATAGACCAAAGGGGAACCGGAACGAGGACCGGTTCCCCCGCTCACCTCACCGGCACCAGGACTGGACCGTTGCGGCGAACTCCGGGTACTCCGCTCGCGCCGCGGCCAGCACCTCGGCGGGCGTGCGCGGCTCGATTCCCGAGTACTTCTCCGCCACGGCACGAAGTTCGTCATGCCCCACCCCGCCGTCGGCCCCGAACTCGACAGCCTCCTGCGGTCCGACCCCGCCCGCGAGCAACCACAGGAACTCGCCCAGGCTGCGCGCCACGATCCCGACTTCGCCCTCCGAGCCGAAGAACGCCACCGGCTGCTCGGCGAGAGGCTGTCCTGGCCGCACGAGCCAGCTGACGGCGAGCCCGCCCGTGCCGTCCTGCCCGAACACCCGGAACGCGTCGCCGTCGAGCTCCTTGTTGCCGGTCCAGGCCCTGATCCAGTCCGTCGTCTCCTCGGCGGAGTCGAACTCCTGGTACGGCTCGTAGTCGATGTTGCCCGGCGCCGCTTCCTCGGTCTTCTCGTCGTAGTCCCACGGGAAGTCGATGCGGCTCAACGCGACGAGGGCCGCGGGGAACGTTCTGTCAGTGATCTCCACGCGCGCAAGCTACCTCTGGCCAAAGCGAACGGGTGACCGTTCAGACGACGATCTTCTGGTACTGCTCGCGGTCCATGTCGTGCACCTCGAGCGTGAGCTGGGTCGGCAGCCCCTCGACCGGCTTGAGGTGTTCCCGCACGAGCCCGATGCTCACGCGCCCCACCTCCTGCTTGAGCTCGACCGGCCGCCCGGCCAGCAGGCCGACCCGGACGTGGATCATCGCCGCGGGAGAGCCGTCGCCGATCACGGACTCCTCGATCTGCTTGAACCGCGTCTTGAACGCGGCCACGTCCGAGCTGACCAGCGGCGAGAGCGTCTGGTGCAGCGCCAGCGCGAACGCGCGGCGGTCGAACGCCTCGTTCAGTTCGGCGGAGTACTCGACGGTGATCTGTGGCATGAGCTCACGCTACCGGCCACGACCATCTCGGTGCGCTCCCGGACGCCGTGCGCGACGGCCGGCAGCAACCGGGTGCCGAGACCTCGTCGGCCGCAAGCCGCCGACGTTCCGCGAGGCCGTTCGTCAACGCATCAGTTGACGCGGAGGGTCGTCAACGCATACGTTGACGAGGTGGGTGAACCGAACGAGTCGTTGAGCGCGCTGCGGATGATGCCGTGGGCCAGGGAGTCCGTCGACCAGGCGGAACGGGTGCTGATCGAGGCTGTCCTGGACGGCGGCTGGACGTGGGAGCAGCTGGGCGCGGAGTACGGCGAACGGTCCAAGCAGGCCATGCAGCAGCACTACAAGCGGCGAGGCGGGCAACGGACCTGGTCGAGGCGGACCGGCGCGGAACCTCCGGACGCCGGCGCCGTGCGGGACGCGATCACCAGGCTGTTGCTCAACTTCCGCGCCACCGACGAGGCGCTGACCCGCACGATGCGCGACGCGTCCTGGAACGAGAAGGACCCCGAGCGGGAGGCGAGGCGGCGGCGGTCGTGGGTCGAGCGGCTCAACGACAGCATGGACTCGCTGCACGACTTCATCAACAACCGCATGGGCAAGGTCCCGCGCTGGGAGGGGCCGGAGGTGCCCGCCGACGTCGCTCACGAGGTCGGGGCGGACACCGCTCAAGCCCTGGAACGCCTGCGGCAGCACCGCGACGAGGTCGACGCCACCATCGCGGAGCTGCTGCGCCGCCAGGCCGAGCTCAGCCGGTAGCGGCCACGGGGGTCCGCTGCAGGCGGCGGGCTGCGGTGACGCCGAGCACTCCCGCCACGCCGGCCCACCCGGCGAGCACCGCCGCCCAGGTCGGCTCCCACTCCGGCTGACCGAGCCGCAGCACCCAGCTCACGGCGAACAGCAGCAGGACCACCGCGATCCCGAGATCACGCCCGGACGTGCGGACGCGGGGTTCGGCGAAGATCCGGTCGAGCCACTCGGCCGCCGCGACCGCGATGCCGAGCAGCAGGCCCGCGGTGATGACGTGCCAGGTGAGCACGGCGGGCAGGCCGGTGAGCAGGTGCAGCACGTCGAGCGCCGTCGCGGCGGTGAACAGGGCGAAGGGCAGTGCGACCAGACGGCGCGGCATGGTGTTCGTTTCCTCCCGGGAGAAGCTCGAGGCAGAGATACCCGCCCTCGCCCCGCGCTCACACCTAGGATCTGGGGGTGGATGTCTCCCGCAGGAACAACGTCGTCGTGACCGGTAACCCGGCAGGTCCGGCCGTGCTGCTCGCGCACGGTTTCGGTTGCGACCAGAACCTGTGGCACAGAATCGTCCCGGACCTCGCCGAACACTGCCACGTCGTGCTGTTCGACCACACCGGCAGCGGCCGTTCGGATCTCAGCGCGTGGTCCGCCGAGCGCTACGGCACGCTCGACGGGTATGCCGACGACGTGCTGGCCATCTGCCACGAGCTCGACCTGCGAGACGTCGTGCTGGTCGGGCACTCGGTCAGCGCGATGATCGCGGTGCTGGCGGCGAACCGGGAGCCGGAACGGTTCGCGCAGCTGGTCCTGCTCACGCCGTCACCGTGCTATGTGGACGATGGCGACTACCGCGGCGGCTTCAGCCGCGAGGACGTCGACGAG
>NZ_JBEXPJ010000153.1:0-22142 GCF_040611995.1 Lentzea sp. NPDC006480 | reverse complement strand
GTCGCCAGGATCAGGTCCGCGACCACGTCCGCGCGGATCTGGTCCAGCGTGCGCGCGTCCTTGGGGTTGCGCACCGAGCGGGCGATGGCGTCCACACGCTCATAGCATTTGGTCGCCGTGTCGCCGGGCAGGAAAGCCCAGAAGCGGGCCATGCCGTCATCCAGCTTGTCCCTACCGGTGCAGCGCTGCGCCTTGCGGATCTCCTCGCGGTCCTTCTGCCCCTCCGGGTCGACGCGCATGACGACGCGGTGGGTGAGGCGGCGCATCTGCGCGCCGGTCTGGTCCGGGGCCTTCACCAGCACACGCGCTTCGACCTCGGCCGCGTGATCCGCCGACAACGGCATCGTCTTGTCGTACAGGACACGCGCCTTGTAGAAGTCGATCTCACCCTTCTCCAGGGCATCCATCGTCTGCGGCAGCCTGGTCACCATCTCCCGCGCCATCGCCACCTGGTCACTCGTCCACCGCGTCGTCCACTTCATCGCAGCGGCGATCTCGGCCTCGAAGAACTCGTCACCCTCACACGCGATCGCACAATCCGCCAGGACATGCAGACGCTGCGCCTGATGATAGGCAATCTGCTTCTCATGATAATCGAGAGCATCGAGAACCTCGACGACGTCCATACCCCCAATTCTATTCGAGATCATTTTCCAAAAAGGGGGCTAGCGGCAACACAATCGAGTGAACCCGCAGGTCAAGCCAGGTTCCATAGGTGCCGTGCGTGGTTTTTCTCTCTCGACGCAACCCGCACCTGATGACTACCTACGGCACTGATGGCAATCGCACGCAAATGGACCACGCCCCGCAACCACCTACGCAAGCCGACCCGACAAATTCGGTCCGGCACACGCCCGACGAAGGAGGGCATGTGCCGGGTCGCCGCGAGGCGCCCGCTCTTCCCGCTTTCCCAACCAGACCGAAGCAGCGCAGAATCAGAGGCGAGAGCACAGGAGGTGGGATGCCGAGGATCAACGACGTCGGCGGCCAGGACGGCTTCGGCCCGGTAGTGGAGGAGCTGGACGAACCACCCTTCCACGCCGACTGGGAAGCACACGTGCTCGCCATGAACCGAGCACTGATCGGGCGCGGCCTGTACAACCTGGACGAGTTCCGCGACGCGGTCGAGCGGACCATGTCGCACAGCTCGTCGTACTACGAGAACTGGTTCCGGGCGATTCAGACGCTGCTGAAGGAGAAGGGGCATGTCTGAGCAGTACCGGGAAGGCGCGAGGGTCCGAACGTCCACTGTGGATCCGGACCATCACACCCGGCTGCCCAGCTACGCACGCGGGAAGACCGGCACCGTCATCGGCAGCGACGGGGTGCATCCGCTGGCAGACTTGAGCGCGCAGGGAATCGAGCGGCAGCAGCCGGTGTACCTGGTTCGGTTCACGGCACGAGAACTGTTCGGGCAGGGTGATCACACGGTGACGCTGTCCCTCTGGGAGGAATACCTCAGCGATGAGTGACGACCACGACGACTCCCCCATCGCGGCACGGGTGCGCGAGCTGGAAGCGATCCTGGAGGAGAAGGGACTGCTGGACCCGGCCGAGCTCGATCAGGCGTTGGAGGCGTTCGCGCACAAAGCCTCGCCCGCCAACGGATTCCGCGTGGTGGCGCGGGCGTGGGTGGACGACGGGTTCAAGGCCCGGTTGCTGGAGAACGCCAACGAGGCGTTGCCGGAGATCGGGCTGTCGATGGGCGGCGGACTGCAGGTGCAGCAGCTGCACGTCGTGGAGAACACCGAAGAGGTGCACAACGTGATCGTGTGCACGCTGTGCAGTTGCTATCCGCTGTCGCTGCTCGGACCGTCGCCGACGTGGTACAAGAGTCCGGCGTACAGGTCCAAAGTGGTCAGTCATCCGCGCGAGGTGCTGCGGCAGTTCGGACTGGAGCTGGCGGACAGCACGCACATCAGAGTCTGGGACGCGAACGCCGAGTCGCGGTACATGGTGCTGCCGAAGAGGCCCGCCAACACCGAGGGTCTGACTGAGGAAGAGCTGGCGGGCAGAGTCACGCGCAACGGACTGATCGGCACCGCGGCGGTGTGAAGCTACTTCTGCGTCACTCGCAGCGCGCGTCCTTCGTAGTCCCTTCCACGGAGATCCGCACGTTGCCAGGTCGCAGTTCGCCGAGCACGCAGGCGGACGGCACGGTGATCACGAACGCCACGCCGACGACGGTCTCGTCGACGCGGAACACCCGCGCGTCGTGTCCGGCAAGCGCTTTCCGCGTGCTGTCGAGCGAGAAGTCGCCCGACGCGCACACTCGCTCCAGCGCCGGTCGGATCGCAGCCACGACGTCGTTGCCCGCGACGTTCCCCTCCGGTGACAACGGTTCGCGCGCCACTCGCGGGATCAGCGGCGCTGGTATCGCCTGCACGGTCGCCGGATCCGGGGTGCAGGACTTCGGCGGCAGGCTCGTCGGTGCCGTCGGCGTCGCTACCTCCGCGGCGCGCAGGGACGTGCCCGGCGGCGGAGTGATCAGTGGCGGCTGCGCCACCTCCTCGGGTCCGCCGCACCCGGCACAACACAGCAGTGCCAGCACACCCAGAGCGCGCCTCATCAGTGCGACTTCGGTTCGTAGCAGGAGCCCTCGCCGGTGGTGCCGTCGAGGAAGACCCGCACGAGACCGGGCGCCAGGTCGCCGAGCACGCAGGTGACCCGTTCGGAAGGCCCGTTCGACACGGTGATCGTGTACCCGACGAACGCCTGGTCGGGATAGTCCCGCACCACGTAGGCGTCGTATCCGGTCAGCGCCTTCTTCGTGCCGTCGACGGAGAAGTCACCCGACGCGCAGACCTGCTCCAGCAGAGGCCTGATCCGAGCGACCGTGTCGCGTCCGGCCTGGACGCCCAAGGCGTTCAACGGTTTGCGCTGCTTCCAGCCGTTGTTCTCGGCGTTGTGCGGCGCCACGTCCGGCTGGACGCCCAAGCTCGGTCCTGGAGGCTGAGGCGTCACCGGTTCCGGCACGTGCTCCTCGACCTGGCACGGCCCCGTGGCCGGCGCGCTGGTCGATTCCGGAGCCGTGGTCGGCACGATCGCCGGCGTCTCATCCGCTGTCTTGAGCTCGACCCGGCCGCACGCCGCGCACAGCAACACGACAGCCAGTGCCCCCAGCACTCTCCCCATACGCAGCACTCTGGCACAACACTCGCCGAAAGGTCAGTGAACCGGCTGAACCCCGGGCGTGTTCTCGACCGACCGCACCGACCGCGACGCCACCATGAACAGCGTGGCGAGCACCTGGATCACGGCGCAGGCGAGCAGGGTCGCCGTGATGCCGGCCGCACCCGACACCGGCCCGACCACGAGCTGGGCCAGCGGGATGGCCGCGATCGACCCGAGCATGTCGTAGGAGTAGACCCGCGCGAGCCGGTCCGCCGGAACGTGGTGCTGCAGCGAGGTCTCCCAGGCGATGCCGAACTGCTCGATGCACACGCCGCAGACGAAAGAGCCGACCATCAGCAACCACGGCACCGGGTACAAGGCCAGCGTCAGCGGCAGCAGACCGAACGCCGCCATGCACGCGCAGCCGAGCAGCAGCAGGCGTCGCACGCGCAGACGCATCGCGAGGAACGCACCGGCGACCATGCCCGCGGTCTGCGCGGCCAGCACCAGGCCCCAGGTCTCGCGGCCGATCACGGTGTCCGCGATGACCGGGCCGAGCACCATCGTGCCGCCCGCGTGCGCCGCGTTGATGAACACGAACGCCACAACCACGATCCACACCCACGCCCGTGAGACGAACTCCGTCCACCCGACGCGCATCTCCGACAGCACACCCGGTTTGCGCGAAGCGGCGACACGGGCGGCCGGCACCCGCACGAACGAGAACGCCAGCCCGGCCAGAGCGAAGGACAGCGCGTCCACCGCGAGGCCCCACCCCGGTCCGGCGAACGCGATCAGCAGACCGCCCAGCGACGAGCCCGCGATCATCGACGAGTTCAACCCGAGGCGCAGCACCGCGTTGGCCTGCTGCCGCTGCTCGACGGGCACGGTCTGCGGGGCCAGCGCGGCCGAGGCCGGGAACGAGAAGGCGCTCGACATGCCGTTCACCGCAGCCAGCACGATGAACGCCGGGATCGACACGGATCCGGTCAGCACGAGAACAGCCAGCAACGCCTGGCTCAGGAACGAGACAGCGGACGAGCCGACGAGCACGTACTGCCGGGGCAGGCGGTCCGCGACCACACCGCCCCACAGCAGGAAGAGCACGTTCGCGATCGACCGGGCCGCCACCACGATGCCGAGAGTGGTGACCGACGACGTCACGTCCCGTACGGCGAACACGAGCGCGATCTGCGCCATCGAGTTGCCCGCCATGGTCGTGACCCTGGCTGTGAGCAGCCAACGGAAAGCTGGATGCGCCAATGGCGCGAACGAATCCCCCATGGCAAGCCAACCTACACAGCGGGAGCCGCCCGACCTGGGGGATCGAGCGGCTCCCGCGTCATCGCACGCGAGGGTGCGACGAGGCGATGACCACCGCGGCGGCGACGGTCACCAGGTTCTTCAGGATGTACTGGGCTTCGAACGACGCCTGCAGCGGACCGGCCCACATCTCACCGGGGAACAACACCAGCGGTGTTGACACCAGCACGACGTGACCGATCAGCAGGACCGCGCACAACCGCGGTGCGCGGAAGCTCAGCAGAACCAGTGCGATCCCGATTTCCGTGATCGCGGCACTCACTCTCGCCAAATCCCCGGTGATGATCCCGAACGTCAAAGCGGAAACCGTGCGTTCGACGAGATCTTGGGCAGGGCTGCCACCGGGAAAGAGCTTCAGCACGCCGAACCAGAGGTACACGACCCCCAGTCCGATGCGAAGCAGCGGAATTCCGGCGTCCCGCGTGAAACGGGTGATCCGTTCTTCAGCTGATTCGCGGCGCGTGGTTTCTGGACGCAACATCGATCTCCCTCTCCTGTCTGGCTGCCACCACCCAGCCAGACAGGAGGAGCGAGGAAGATCAGCTGCCGGGCTGCGGTTGCGGGTCGCCCAACGGGTTCAGCAGGTCGGCCTTGCCCTCGAAGGCGAACAGCAGCAGGTCGACCATGCGGAACGTCGACGAGTCCGGTCCGAGCGTCGGCCGCCAGTACGGCGAGCGCACGATCGAGATCCGGCTGCCCTCGATGGCCCGGTGGAACACCTCGGCCGTCAACCGGCCGCCCACGGGACCCATCCGGCCGTTGTTCAGCTCCGCCTCGCGCAAGACGTAGAACCACAACGGCGTCGCCTCGACCAGCTGCGCCTTCTGCTCGTCGGTCAACGAGTCCAGGCTCGCGCCACCGTTGCCGGTCAGGATCTGCTCGGCGGTGAGCGGCTCGGCCCCGAACAGCTCCGCCATCTGCTGACCGGTGGCGAGCTCCATCATGTTCGCCCTGGTCAGGTTGCGGAACGCGAGGTTGCGCTGAATCTCCGGGAACTGCGTGCCACGGCCGCCGAACGTGCCGGCCGGCAGCTGCCGCAGCGGGTCCACCAGCAGCGAGTCGATCCGCTTGGTGACGTTGCCGCCGCCGAACTCCGCCGGAGGAACCAGGTCGTCCCGCTCCGCCTCGGTGAAGTCGTAGAGGCGGCGGAAGTCCGCGATCCAGTTGGTGGGCAACGTGAACCTGTCGCCCCTGTTCACGTCGTCCAGGTCGGCGGGCGAGCCGGAGCCCGGGTCGAAGTTGCCCGAGGTGCCGGTGAACACGAACAGCAGGAACAACAGGCCAGGCACGACGCCGACCGGGGACGAGTTGAACACGCGGTTCCACTCGTACTGGTCGCGGATCATGCTGTGGCCGAGCCGGTACGCCGCGACCGAGAACTCGATCGGCATCGTCGGCGTGTTGTCCCGGCCGTAGTACTTGCCGGGCACCTCGAAGAACTTGCGGCCGTTGGTGAAGACGTCCTCCACGATCGCCGGGTCGATGATGCGCGGCAGGAAGTCCGTCTTCAGCATGAACTGGTAGTGCCGGACCACGAGCTCCTTGGCGGCGCGGAACAGCCGATCCCCGGTGAGGCCGGTGAGCGCGAGCTCGTCGACCACTCTGTTGTGGAAGCGGATGAACGCCAGGTGCGTCTGCGCGATCGCCAGGTTCTCGTCGTTGCGCGCGTCCGGGATCAGCGGCGCACGTCGATCCGCGGGCGTACCGGCGGTCCCACCGCGACGCGGCAGGTCGAACCCCTCCATCGGCGGGAAGCCCGGCCCCACGTCCGAGGTCGTGCCCATCTTGAGCTTCACGCCGTCCTCGGCGTAGAAGGCCTGGTCGTCCTTGTCGCGCGGACCGCGGCCGTACACCGAGTCGAGGTCCAGCGCCGGCGAACGGCCCTGCAGCAGCTCGTCCACGTTGACGTCCTGGCCGAGCTGCGACTCGGTGCGGTCCATCGTCAGGTCGTGGTCGACGAACTGGCCGAGGTAGGTGAAGCCCGCCGGGACGGCCGGGTCCGCCGAGTCGGGCTGCGGGCCGGCCGTCATCGCGAGAGCGAGGGCTTCCCGCAACGCCTCGTCCGTCCGCGGGCCCTTGGGCCCCAGCCGTGAGAACCGGAACCTGCGCAACTCCTCCGCTGTGGAGGGCTGGCGCGTGATGGCCTCACCTTCGCCGTCGAATTCCAGCACACCTTCGCCCACGACGAAGAAACTGTCGCGCGAGTGCCTCTTCATATAATCCCCCTGTATCCCCTCTATCAGGCGACCTGTTCTCCCCAACAAGCACCTGCCCCACCGCCAAGTCTCCGGACGGACGAAATTTCCGTCGAAGCTTTTGGGCAAAACCAAAACGTCGTCACAGAGCGGATACGAGGTGGTCCGGAATTTCCGTGAACACCGGCAGTTCCGACATCCGCGCGGCCAATGTCTCAGCCGTCTCGTGGTACGCCTTCGCGTCGAGCACCTGAGTGATCTTTTCGGCCAGCGCGTTCGCGGTCAGCCCTTTCACCTCCACGTTCACGCCGGTTTTCAGCTCCTCGGCTTTCGCGGCGTTGCGCGGCTGGTCGGCGAACAACGGCACCGCGACCATCGGAACTCCCGCGGTCAACGCCTCGCGCACGCCGCTGTAGCCCGCGTGCGTCACGAACACGTTGGCGCTGTTGAGCAGTTGCTGCTGCGGAATCTCCTGCCGCAGCTCGACGTTGGCCGGGCGCGGGCCGGTCCACTCGCCTTCGCCGATCGCCAGGACCGAGCGCACCGGGAGCTGTCCCAGCGCGTCGGCGACGATGTGCAGCAGCTTCGAGCCGCTGAACAGCAGGCCCGCGTTGGTGCCGAACGTGGCGACGACCTCCGGGCCGTTCGCGGTGGTCTGGTCGATCGGCACGCGGTAGTGGTGCTGGGCCGGGTGCCAGTACGGCGGCGTGAGGCCCGCGGTGAAGGCCGGTTCGGTGCCCGCGACGTGGAACCGGGCGCGGACCTTGTCCTTGCGCTCGTCCAGACGCTCGATCTCCAGCGGCGCGAACGGGGCGATGTCGACGACCGCGTGCGGGATGCCGAGCACCTCCGCCGCGATCTGGCCGCCGTACTCGTTGGTCTCGCGCACGATCACGTCCGGGCGCCAGTTGCGGGCGAAGTCGAGCAGGTTGGCGGCGGCCCTGACCACCAGTTCGTCCGCCCACAGCGGCACGTCCATGGTGCCGTCGCGCTCCGGGATCCACGGTGGTGGCGCGCCGAAGTCGCCCGGCGCCGGGATGTCCGGCATGACGACGGTGTGCTCGAGGTGCGCCATGGCCGGCCCTGTCGCGATCACCGCGTCGTGCCCCTTCTCGCGGAACGCCCTGGCGAGAGGCACCACCGTCGGCATCAGGTGGGAGCGGATGGGCAACGAGGTCAGCAGAACGCGCACGTGGGGTCCCCTTCTCGGCGTGTACTTCGAGAGAACTCCCCGGATGTTCGCGCGCTCAACTCGAAAACCGGTCAGCGGACCACGTTTCATGCCCGGCGGTGTGGGTACTTACCTGGGATGCTCGTAGTCAAGGTGACTGAGTCGTCGCCTGCCTCCACCCTGCTCACCGTCTCCGGTGAACTGGCCGGCGCCGGCGCGGAACGACTGCTCTCCCGGCTCGACCGCCTCCTCGACCAGGGCCACCGCTACGTCGTCCTGGATCTGACCGCCGTCTCCTTCTGCGACTCCAGCGGGATCAGCGCGCTCGTGCGCGGCCACGCGCGCGCTTCCGCCGCCGCTGGTGGGTTGCGCCTGTCCGCCGCGTCGCCGCAAGTGGCGCGGGTGCTGGAACTCTCCGGACTGGCGCGGATGCTCGGACTTCCGTCCACAGTGGTCACACCGTGACGACGAGCTTGCCCGTGGTGTGCTTCCTGGCGAAGTCGACGCACGCTTGAGGGCCCTCGTCGAGGGTGTAATGACGGCCGATGGTCGCCGGTAGCAAGCCTTGTACGGCTGCTTCGGCGACCTCGCGCATGCCACCGAGAGCACCTTCGAGGTCGAGGACGAACTTCGTCTCGATGTCCTTCCGGCCGCCTTCGGGCAGTGGATACGTGATGGTGAGCAGCTGTCCACCCGAGCGGACGGCGTGCTCGATCCGGTCCAGCTGATCGCTCGGCACCGCCGCGTTGAACGCCGCGTCCACGTTCTCCGGGTAGGCGTCGGTGTAGCGGATGGTGTCCGCGGCGCCGAGGTCGTGCAGCAGGCCGGCATCGCTCGCCGTGGCGGTGGCGATTACCTTGACGCCGGCCTTGGCGAGCAACGGGACCAACGCGGTGCCGACGCCTCCGGTCGCGCCCACGACCAGTGCGGTCTCGCCTGGTTTCGGTTGTGCGGTGGCGATCAGCGCTCGTGCGGTCAGTCCAGCGGTCGCGAGCGCGGCCGCGTCCTGGACGCCGAGGTTCGGCGGCCGGTGGGTGAGCAGCGGCGTGTCCGCTTCGAACACCGCGTACTCGGCCAGTGAACCGGTGCTCAGCGACGGTTTCGGCCCGGCCATCGCCTTGAGCGCGCGGGGCACGGCGAGACCGAAGATCTCGTCTCCCGTCCTGAACGCTCGGACACCTTCGCCGATCTCGGTGACCGTGCCGGCGAAGTCGTTGCCGGGTACGTGCGGGAACACGAGGTGCGTGCCGTAGTCGCCCGCCGGCAGCACGATGTCGGCCGGGTTGATCGAGGCCGCGGCGATGCGGACCAGGATCTGCCCTGGTCCTGGGCTCGGCACCGGAACGTCGCCGATGACGTAGTTCTCCGGTGGGCCGTAGCTGGTCGCGATGACTGCCTTCACATTTCCCCCTAAGCTGACCGCATGGTCACCTTAGGATGCTCGAAACGGACCGCGCGGTCAACTTTGCTAGTCTGCGTGACGTGTCTTTGCGTGCCGACGCCGCCCGGAACCGTGCGCTGCTGCTGACGGCGGCCATCGAGGAGTTCGCGCTGCACGGGCCCGACGCGCCGGTGTCGGCGATCGCCTCGCGCGCCGGTCTCGGCAAGGGCACCGTGTTCCGCCACTTCCCCACCAAGGACGACCTGATCGCCGCGATCGTGCTGGATCGCGTGGAACGGTTGACCCAGCTCGCTGCGGAGTTGCTCGAAGCGCCGGACGCGGGCGCGGCGGTACTGGAGTTCATGCGGTTCGCGGCACGGCAACGGCAGCAGCTCGACCTGTCGTTCCTGTCCGCGGACCTGGGGGTGGAGGTCGGTGAGGCGCAGCTGCGGATGTCGCTCGCCATCACCGCGCTGGTCGACCGGGCGCGTGCCGAGGGTGCGTTGCGTGACGACGTCACCGGTACCGACGTAATGCTGTTGATGTGCGTGCCGAACGACGTGGTGAAGCACGTGCCCGACGCGCGGCCTGATCTGTGGGAACGCTATCTGGCGATCCTCTTCGACGGGCTGCGGCCGGAAGGTGCCCGGCCGCTGCCGCCGTACTGACCGTCTACTTGGAACAGACCGGGCCCATCGCCTCGGTCAAGGCGTTCTCGTGCAACCGATCGAGGTGGTGCAGCACGACGGCGGACCGTGCCGCGATCGTCGCGTGGATCTCGCACTTCAGGGTGGGGCGGCGGAGCTGTTCGGTGTCCTTGAGCTCGGCGAGGATGTCGGTGGTGAGGCGGTCGAGGATCGGTCGCACCTCGGTGCCCAGGTCCGGTTTGTGCCGCGGGACTTCCTCGGGGTGCTCGGTCCAGCGCGCGTAGAGGCCGCGCTGCACCAGCTTGTTCGCCTCGATCTGGGCGCGGAAGAAGCGGGCCGCGTTCTCCGGGTTGAGACCGAGGGCCGCGGCCTTGGTGCGCACGGTGTCGAGCACCTGCTGTTCACGGGCCGGGTCGTCGATGGGCTGGGACGTGCCGAACTTGGCCGCTGCCACCAGGTCCGCCACCTCGATGCGCCGCACCGCGAGGTCGGTGAGCCCGCCGAGCGGGCCGACGGACGTGAGCGACGCGGCGAGGGTGACCGCGACCGCCAGGATCCTCATGATCTCCGCCTCATGATCCCGAAGAGTGCCATGATGGCGGGGTGGAGTCCACGCGCATCGACCGTTGGCTGTGGGCGGTCCGGCTGACGAAGACCCGCCCGGACGCGGCTCAGGCGTGCCGGGGTGGTCACGTGCGCATCAACGACAAGCCCGCGAAGCCGTCGGCGATCGTCGTGCCCGGTGACCAGGTGCGGGCGCGGGTCGGCGACAAGACGAAGATCGTCGAGGTCGTGCGGGTGATCCAGAAGCGGGTCGGTGCGGCGGACGCGGCCACGTGCTTCATCGACCGCACTCCCCCGCCACCGCCGGACATCCCCATCGCGCGGCGGGACCGGGGTGCGGGGCGGCCGACCAAGCGCGAGCGGCGGGTGCTGGACCAGTTCAGGTCGCAGGGTCAGTCGTAGCTCAGTTCCAGGCTGGACAGGCGCGTCGTTTCCATGTGCTCGACGTCGTTGTGGTCGAGCACGGACCGCAGCACGAGCGCGAGCGACCCACCGAGCACGCGGACGTCGGCCGGGGCGTCGCCGTCGCGGAAGATCACCCAGTGGCTCAGACCCGTGATGTGGTCGGGAATCTCGCCTACGAGCCGTCCGTCCGCGTGCTCGAACACGACGGCGATGTTCCGCCCGCCGATCCGCACCGACTCGCCACAACACGGTCGCAGCCGCCACGCGCCACCGTGCAGGGACGCGCTGCCGAGGCGCTCGTACAACGCGAGCAGCTCGCCGCCGCCCTCCACGACGTGCCTGAACACGATCTCCTTGTCGCCCAGCATTGCGCGCTGGGGAGAGTGGGACGGAGGTGGCGTCCACTCGTGCTCGGCGACGATGCGGTCCAGCATCGCCACGATGCTGGGCGGTGCGGGCAGCACGGCCCAGCCCGCTTTCGGCTCCAGCGCACCGTTCTCGTGTTGCGTGACGCCGACCAGTCCCGCGTCGACCACCACGTCGCCGATCACCGCGCGACTCAGGGTGGCGGGCACGACGCTGGTCTGGATGCCGGGGCCGGTCTGGTCGCGCGGTTCGCCGACGGGTAGATCGAGCATGGGGTTGGGGACCGGGTTGTCGTTGTCGACCTGCAGGTACGGGTAGAAGCGAGTGACCCAGCCGGTCACGCACTCGCCGCCGTACGCGTCGGCCGGGTTGTAGATGCGCTGCCAGAACGCGGTGTCCGGGTGGCCTTCGGCGGCGTTCACGAACTCGTCCGTGATCGGGGCCAGCGAGCGGTGCCAGTGCTCCAGACCGAACCGCGACAGATCGTCCACGCGGGTGCGGATCTCACGCCAGTCGTCGAGCGTCCCGGTCAGCGTGATCGACGGGATGCCGCAGATGGAGATCATCCAGTACCCGAAGTACGGCGAGTAGGCGTCGAGCGCGGTGACCTGGCCGGCCAGCCGTTCGACCTCGGTGCTCGTGCTGAAGTCGCAGTCGAAGAAGGAGTCGCCGACCTGCTTCGCGAGCTGCTCCACGACCTGCGGCCACGGCCCCTCGTGGACGGTGAGCGCCGGCTTGCCCTCGTGGCACACCAGGACCTCGCGCAGTTCCTCGGTGTGCAGGCGGACGTGCTGGGCGACTCCGCGCGTGATCGTCAGCCACACGGCGTCCGGGGACAGGACCAACGGGCGGTGCTCGGCGAACGCCTTGCCGACGGCGTGCAGCAACGGGTGCACACCGTTCGGCTTCAGCACCTGGGCGTTGCCACCGACTTCGAGCGCCACGGGGAACAGGTCGCTGATTGGCCGGGTCGGCAGGGCGTCCGTGGCGGGCGTGACGTCGTCGACCTGGAAGGTCATCATTTTCAGGACTCCAGAACGACTTCCGCCAGCTCCGTGAGCGTTGTGCCCAGCGGCAGGTCGACGCGGTGCGAGGCGTACGGGTCGCCGCGCGTCTCGCCGCGGTTGATGATCACGACCGGGATGCCGGCGTCCGCCGCGCGGCGGACGAACCGCAGGCCGGACATGACGGTCAGCGAGGAGCCGAGGACGAGCAGGGACCGGGCGTTGCCGACGAGCTCGTAGCACTGCTCGACGCGTGGGCGCGGGACGTTCTCGCCGAAGAACACGACATCGGGCTTGAGGACGCCGCCGCACTCGGTGCAGCCGACCACCTCGAAGCCGCGCACCGCTTCCTCCGGCAGGAAGACGTCGCCGTCCGGGTTGATCTCGTCGGTGGTCGCGGCGAAGTCCGGGTTCGCTTCTTTGAGCCTGCGGTCCAGGTCGAGGCGCGGCGAGAGGGTCCCGCAGTCCAGGCAGATCACGCGGTCGAGGCCGCCGTGCAGTTCGACCACGTCCTCGCAGCCCGCGGCCTGGTGCAGACCGTCGACGTTCTGGGTGATGACGCCGGAAAGCTTGGGGTTGAGCCGAGTCACCGCGTGGTGGCCCGCGTTCGGGTGCGCGCGGGCGATGGTGCGCCAGCCGACGTGGCTGCGGGCCCAGTAGCGCTGGCGGCCCGCGGCGCTCGTCGTGAACTCCTCGTAGGTCATCGGGGTGTGTTTGCGCAGGGAGCCGCCCTCGCCGCGGTAGTCCGGGATGCCGGACTCCGTGGACAAGCCCGCGCCGCTGAGCACCAGCACACCGCCGTCGGCGACGATCGGGACGACGTCGGTGAGGGTGGAGGTGCGCGGCAGCGACGGGCCTGACGGAGACCAGCTCAGGGTGGGCCTTGTTCGCACAGTGCCAGTTTACGGAACCAGCTCACGTACGCCTGAAGTGCCGAAGTCCCGCCTTCACCAGCTCTGACACCACTGGCGAAGTTCTGCCTCCGCTGCGGCCGTGTTGGCACCCGAAGGAGCTGTGACCAGCGCGAACTGTCGCCCGGAGCCTCCCTGGAGCAGCAGCTTGTCGCCGTTCACGGTCGACGGAACCGAGCTCACGACCAGCGGTGAGCGCAGCGACTCCGGCAGGTGCAGCTCGGTCGGCGCCTGGCCTGCGTTCGAGTCCCAGACGATCACCGCGAACGGCGCCGAGCCGACCAGTGACCGCACGTTGGCCAGCGGGATCTGCTGCCAGGTCTGGTAGGCGCGGTCCTCGTAGGTGAACGCCAGCGTGGTGCCCGCGACGGCCTGCGGGTAGACGCGGTCGACGATCGCGCGGTCGACGGTGAGCACGGGGTTGCCGGACGCGTCGAGCTTGACCGCCGAGAAGTGTTCGTCGTTCATGGCGTCGCCGTCGGTCTTGACCTTGCCGGGGTTGTCGTTCATCAGCTCGTGGTGGCGGCCGTAGTTGATGTCCCAGTGCCACTGACTGCCCGAGATCACCGTCCCGCGCGGCGCCGACCACCAGCGCGCGCCCGGCGCTGTCGAGTCGAGGCCCTGGTAGATCGCCTTCAGCACGGACGGGGTCTTGTCGGAGGTGTTGCCCGCGACCGGGTGCCCGAACTCGGAGACGATCGACGTGGTGCCGAGGGCGGTGGCACGGGCGCGGATCGTGCTGAACGCCTGGGTGTACTGGCCGTCACCGGCCTTGCCCGGCATGAGGATGCCGGACTGCGCCTTGCCGTCGTAGAAGTGCGCGTTGAACACGAACCGGTCGCCCAGCGCCGGAACCAGCGTCAGCCCGCCCGGTTCGGCGAAGAAGTCCACGTTCTGGTTCCAGAACACCAGCGGCTCCACGAAAGCGGGCTTGGTCGTCCAGCCCGCCTCGTCCATCTCGGCTCGGAAGCGCTGGTAGAACGGCATCAGGAGATCGCGCTCCCACTGCTGCGAGGTCTGCCCGCTGTCGTACTTGCCGGCGTACGGCTCGTTGAGCGGGTCGACGCCGACGACGAGCTTGAACTCGTTGGCGGGCAAGGCTTCCTTGACGTGCTTGAGCGCCTCGCCGGCAGCGTTGACGAACGACTCCCGCACACCGTCGCGGTTGTGCCAGAAGTCGTAGGTCGCGGCGGTGACGGCGTTGTTGCTCTTCATGTTCTGGCCCCAGTGGAAGCAGAGGCCGCACGACTCCTTGGGGTACCCGCTCGCGGCCCACGCCGGGGCGCCGTCGCCGGTGTACCAGCTGCCGGAGTTGAACAGGTACCGCGAGTACAGGTCCTGGTGGAAGTCGAGGTAGACGCGGATTCCCTGATCGGTGAAGGCCCGCAGCTGCTGGGTCACCCCGTCGAGGTAGGCGTGGTCGATCTGGCCGCGCTGCGGTTCGATCCACGCCCAGGTGAGGAGGAACCGCACGGCGTTCGCACCGGTGAGCTGCTTCATCGCGGTCGCGGACTTGCGTGCGTCCGCCGCGTTCGCGAACGGCAGGCCGCGGTACTCGGCGAGCTTCGCGGTGCCCGAGACGTTGAAGCCGCGCAGCACCACCTCGCGGCCGTGCTCGTCGCGGAACACGCCACCGGACACGCGCAACTCGGTGCCGTCGAACGACTCCGCTTCGGCCGGAGTGATCAACCACGAGAGGAGGAACAGGACTGTCAGAAGGACCGCTCGCCGCATCGCCGCCGCCTTTGGGAACGTGAACGAGATTCGCATTGCACGGTAGCCGGTGAATTCGCGTTCGACTAGCGTTCGACGGAAAGGGGGATCGCACGTGACCGACCTGATCGACCGGGACGACGTCGAGGTGCTCGAACACACCGTCGCTGACGAGCTCACCGCCGTGGGCGAGGCGTGGCAGTGGTTCGAGAACCTCGTGGGGCTCAAGGGCCGCAAGATGTTCGCGCGCATCGACGAGAGCGCGGGCACGTACACCGTCTGCACGCCGCGCAAGCCCGACGACTCGTACGACCTGGCCGTCGGTGTGCTGGCCGGTGGTCGCTACCGGCGCACGGTGCTGGAGGGTGAGCCGCCGGAGCTGTACGGGCGGATCGGACCGGCCGTGGAGGAGCTCAAAGCCGCGGGGCCGTGGGACTCCTCCAGGCCGCTCGTCGAGTTCTACCGGCGGCACACCGTGGTCGAGCTCTGGGTGCCGATCACCTGACGCTCGCGGTCAGCGCGTCGACCTGGAGCAGCGTCGGGTTCTCGGCTTGTACGGCAATGCGCACGGACGTGGTGCCGACCTGCAGCCGCACGTCCGATGGCTTGTGCCGCAGGTAGTTGAGGCCTGCCGCGCCGATCTCGACCGGCTCGGTGAGCGTGGTCGTTTCGCGGCCGATCGCGTCGCGTTCGGTGATCACGAGCCTGGCGGTGCCGGCGCCGCGCAGAATCGCATTGGTGACAAGAGTTCCCGGTCGTACCGGGAAAGCGGCTTCGCGTGCGGTGGTGCAGTCGGCGACGAGGCTCCAGCGCGAGCACAGCACGCCGAACGCCGGCTTGGCGCGGTCCTTGGTGAGCTGGCCGAACGCGATGCTGTTCGGGTGCGGTGGATTGCGCGGGTCGTCGTACAGCTCCCAGGCCATCGTGAGCGGCACCTGCAAGTTCTGGACGGTCTGCAGCGTCTGCCTCGTGTAGTCGGCTTGTTCGCGTTCCGCCTGCGCGTCCGGAGCGCTCTTGCCGAACTCGCCGACGATCACCGTGCTGGCCGGGAACTTCTGCCGCATGCCCGGGACCGCGGAGTCGAGCAGGTCGAGGTTGCTGTAGGCGTGGACGTCCACGAAGTCCATCGGCTTGCCCACGAGCGCTTCGGCGAGATCCGCGCCGTCGGTCGACGCGTGCATCACGGAAATGCCGCGTTTGCCCCTCGGCGCGGCCGTGCGGTCGTAAACCATTGCCACGTATGCGCTTTGGATGTTCGGCTGACGGCCGCGCACGCCCGACGTCTCGTTCTGCAGGTCGTAGTAGAGCACCGAGTTCGTCGGTTCGAGCGCGGTGATGTAGGTGTTCATCCAGTCCGCGCTGGTAGTGGCGAACTCGGCCCACTTCGTGCGGTCGCTCTGCCAGTTCGGGTTGGTGAGCCAGCTGTTGGCGAACGCGATGACGAGCCGGATGCCGCGCTGCTTCGCGATCGTGCCGAGGTCGGCGAGGTTGCGGGCTTGGGCCGCCGCGTTGGTGCTCTTCTCCGGCCACAGCACGATCCTGGCGACGGTGCCGCCTGCCGACGCCATCACGTCGAAGTCGTGCGCGACCTGGTCACGCACCTGCGGCCAGGTCGCGTCCTCCAGGTACTCCTGGTAGCGCTTCTCGTGCTCCGGCAGGTAGTTGAAGCCCGCCCAGCCCCTGTCGTTCTGCAGGATCGTGAGGCTGGCGTGGCTCACGACCTGGCCGCCCTCGTAGATCCTGACGACCTTGCGGTCCGCGCCCTGCGTGCTGATCGCGGCCGTTCCGCCGCTGAGCACGGTCTCGGTGCCGTCGTCGTTGACCAGCCTGGCCTCACCTCCCGTCCAGCGCACGGTGGCCGTTTCGCCTGCCTTGACGGTGGGTTTGTCGAACGCCGCTGTCGCGCCGGAGTCCGCCGTGACGACGAGAGTGTCGAGGAGGTGCTCCTGCGCGGTGCCGGACCAGAGCGTGAAAACCGTGGTGCCGCGGCTGATCCAGGTGATGTGGCCCTGGCCGGACGGGCCCTGCGCGTAGAGCTTCTGCGGACTTCCGTTGTGCGACACCCAGACCTGTGCGTCGCTCAGGGTGGTGGCCCAGTTCAGGTCGATCTCACCCGTGGCGCCGGGTGCGAGTGCGAGGTGCGTGCGGCTGGCGCTCAACCGGCCCGGCAGCTTCGCCCTGCTGCTCGTGGTGGCCAGGATCGTGGCGAAGTTCGGGCCGCCGCGCAGCTCGAACGTCGTCGTGGTGCCGGGATGGAGGTACGGCCAGGGCGCGCTGCCGTTGACGTCCTGCCGCCACAGCTTGGCCGCCTTGCCGGGCTCGCGGATCCAGATCTGCACGACCTGGTTGCCGTCGGTGTGCCAGCTGACGTCGACGGATCCCGAGCTCTGGCCCGGCGCGAGCGTGACCTCCTGCGCGGACACGGTGATCTGGTTGCTCGCGTGCGCTGGTGCCACGAGTGTGGCGACCAGCGCGAACGCGAGCACCAATGCCTTCCCCCAGGTGCTCATGCGTCCCATTTGACCAGACAGGACTTCCGAGCGTTCGAGGTTTCAGCTGAAGGACGCCGCGATCAGTTCAGCGGTCTTGGCCACCAACGGCTCGTCCGCCCCGCCTTCCGGGGCGTCCTTCTTCGTCGACAGCACCGCGATGACGATCGGCGCGCGGCCGGGCGGGAACGCGATGCCGACGTCGTTGGTGGTGCTGTACTTGCCACTGCCGGTCTTGTCGCCCCAGCGCCACGCTGCCGGGAGCCCGGCGCGAATCCGGTTGCCGCCGGTTGTGTTGGCCAGCAACCAGTTCGTGAGCTGGTCGGCGTCGTCGCGGTTCAGCGCGTGGCCCAGCGTGAGGCGGGCGTAGCTCTGACCGATGGCACGCGGCGACGTCGTGTCGGTGATGCGGCCCGGTTCCGCCGTGTTGAGCTCGGGCTCCCAGCGGTCGAGGCGCGTGACCGGGTCGCCGATCGACCGGCTGAAGCGGCTGATCGCGGTGGGGCCGCCCAGTTCCTTGAGCAGCAGGTTGGCCGCGCAGTTGTCGCTGTAGGTGATGGTCGCCTCGCACAGACTCCTGACGGTCATGCCGTTCGCGAGGTTCTCGGGCCTGCCGGTGATCGGCCCGTACCCGGACTTGGTGACGTCCTCCTGGGTGTAGCGGATCACCTTGCCCAGCAACGATCCGTCGTGGTCGCGGCGCAGGATCGCGGCGGCCGCGATGGTCTTGAACGTCGAGCACATCGGGAAGAGCTCGTCCGCGCGGTGCAGCACCGTGCGGCCGGTGCCCGTGTCGGTGGCGAACACGCCGAGGCGCGCATCGTGCTGCTGTTCGAGTTCTCGCAGCTTGCCGGTGAGCGTCGAAGCCTGGGCCTGGGCGGGCACGGCGACGGCGAGCGCGACGCCCGCGCCCAGCGCCAGAACCGAGCGACGGTCAACAACCAACGTCCTGTCCCCCTCCTGGTGAAACCTCTCCACATGTCAGGACGCGCGAGAGATCAACTGGTTGACAGCGGATCTGTCATTCGACTCTGCGCCAGCACGCCAGGAAGATCAGCGCGGCGGTCAGAGATCCTGCCGTGGCGAACGTGCCGGCACCCAGGTAGATGACCCACTCGTCCGCGTTGAGCCCCTCTCTGGCCAGCGAGAACCCCCACAGGAGGACGCCGAGGGTCAGCGTCGCGGCCGCGATCAGGGACCAGATGACGACCAGGATCACCCGGCCCTTGCGGCTCGGACCGGTGTAGGGCTTGAGGGAACCGCGTTTCTGGAGCCACCAGCTGGCGAGGGCGGCCAGGGCAAGTGCGATGCCGTCCGCGGCGAGGGTGTCGCTCAGCCGGTGCCACTTGGCGGTCAGGGTGTACTGGCCGATCGCCGTTGCCCACGGCAGCACGAAGAACAGCATCACCCCGCGCCACTTCCACGGCACCACGATGATCGCCGCGAACAGCACCGTCATCGCGATCGTCGTGTGTCCGCTGGGGAGGCTGTTGTGCGCGTAGTCGCCGGTGACCTCGACCAGGGCGGGCCTCGGCAGGATGAACCGCTTGAGCGCCTGGACCGCCACCTGTCCGAGGACGATCACTCCGACGGCCGCCATCGTGAGGTCCCAGCGCTTTCTGAGCACGCCGACCAGTGCGACGGCGACCGCGGCCGCCGCGAGCGAGTAGACGGTGATCTGGCCCAGGGCGTGCCAGGCGGTGTCCGTTGTGGACACGTTGTCCTGGTCGGCGCCTCGCAACGCGGCGTTCTCGATGGTCTGACCGGCTTTGGTCAGCACGGCGAGGATGTAGACCAGGGCGGCGAACGAGAACGCCGCTGCCGCGACCGCGGGCCACCGTCGGTAGTTCACGGGCCGAGTCTGCCGCCGTTCGGCCCAGTCCGCTGCTCGAAGATCGTCCGGCATGCTGAGCCCGTGGAACTCCGCGACAAGTTCGCCGCACTGGGAGCCGACGACCCCGACGAGTGGGCGAACTCGGAAATCACCGAGGACATCCCGCAGTTGGCCCGATTTCGTTTCCTGCGTGGCATGTGGTCGATCGTCGACCGGTGCGGACCGTCAACGGGCATGGTCCACGAGACCGGCGAGGCGGCTCGTGAACGCCTGCTGGCGCTCGGAGCGGACCCGGCAGACCTGCAGGCGTTCGCACGCATGGTGGCTCACGAGAGTTTGTTCTCCGCCCTCTGCTTCCTGGACGACCCGACCAGCGCGGGCGACATCCCGGGCCTGCCCGGATGGGCCTTGATCGAGACGTCCGGCGACGAGCTGACCGGCCGGCTGGTCCAGGGGCTCTACGAGGACATGGACCCGGAGCGCTGACGGTCGATCCGGTCGAGGACGGCGGTGACCGCGAGGTCCACTGTGTACTCGTACTCGGCTTGGCGGTCGAACCGCGCGAGGGGCTCCGCAGCTTCGGTCAGCGCTTTCAGTCCGCTGGTCTTGAGCTTGTCCGCCCGGTCGTTGTCGCCGAACGTCGGAGCCGCCGACACCTCGCGCAGCAGCGTGCCGATCAGTGTGGCCAGGAGCATCCGCAACATGTGCACGGCTTCCTCGGTGCCCGCGCCGGCGTCTTTGAGGACTGAAAGGACCGCGTTGACCGGGGCGAGTGCTTGCTGCGACGCGAGCTGGCGGGTGAGGACGAGCGGCGCGGCCTGCGGATGCTTCAAGGCTTGGGCGCGGAAGCTGTCCGCGATGGCGTGCAGGTCGTGCCGCGCGTTGCCGGTGCGCGGCGGCAGGACCAGGCTGCCCAGCAGGTGCTCGGTGACGGCGTCGAGCAGGCCGTCCTTGCCGTCGACGTGGTTGTAGAGGCTCTTCGGGTCCACCCCGAGCGCCCGCGCGACCGACCGCATGCCGACCCCGGTGGTGCCTTCCGCGTCGATGACCTTCAGCGTGGCCTCGACGATCGACTCGCGGGACAGCAGCGGGGTGCGGGGGCGGCCGCGGCGGGGTTCCGTCACCCGGCCATTGTGCCTTGCGGATGTCCACGGTGTGGGTTTAAGTTAACCCACACCGTGGGTAAAGGAGCGTCTTGATGTCCGACCGGTTCACGCTGCCCGCCAGGGAAGTCCTGGAGGCGCGCGAGAAGCTCGTGCTCGATCACTTCCGCGACGAGGTGGCGCACGACTGGGACGCCACACTCTCGACGTTCCCGCACCCCCACTACGAGATCATCGCCCAGATGGTCGTCCACGACGGCGACAGCGCCGTGCGGCAGTACTACACCGACACGCGCGTGGCGTTCCCCGACCAGCACCACGAGCTGATCTCGTTCCGGCACAGCGTCGACGCCGTGATCGTGGAGTTCTGGCTGCTCGGCACCCACCTCGGGCCGCTGGGCAAGATCCCGGCGACCGGCGGCAAGCATCGGACGCGGATGAACGCGTACTTCATCTTCGACGAGAACGAGAACCTGGTGACCGAGCGGATCTACTTCGACCAGCTCAGCGTGTTGAAGCAGGTGATCAGCGGGATCGACCGGAAGAAGCCGAGCGGGCTGCGGAAGCTGCTGCAGGTGCTCAAAGGCGTGCTCGCGATGTCGGGCGGCCGGCCCGACCCGCGTCTCACCAGGACGAAGCCGCCGGAGTTCTAGACCGGTCTCGCCACGATCAAGTGATCAGCGTTCGGTGCGGTGCCGGCCGGGGACGACGTGCCTGCCCGGCTCCGGCCGCTTGCCCATCAGCATCAGCGTCACGGCGACGACCAGGCCGAGCGTCGCGAGACCGGCGGCCACGGCACGGGCGGCCGGGTGTTCCAGGACCAGCGTGGAGATCGTCAGGGCGAGCACGAGAGCGGCGATCGGGCCGATCACGGAGATGTCCTGGCGCGGCTGGGACGGCTGCGACTGCTCAGTGGGCTCGATCCGCATGGCCGGCACGGTCGTCTCGTCGGACACGACCGGCACGCGCGTTTCGATCGTCTCGAAATGCTGCTGGTAGGCCGGACGCCGCACGCCGGGGTTGACCGTCACACCCAGCATGCTGCCTGAGGAGGGCGCGCCGCCGCAAACCTCGCGTTTCCCGGTCGCGGCGTGTTCCCATGGAGCGCTGGGCAAAGGGAGGTTCGTCATGTGCCGGTGGCTCGCGTATTCCGGTTCGCCGGTGCTGTTGGAGGAGCTGCTCTACGCGCCGGAGAACTCGCTGGTCATGCAGTCGAAGCACGCGAAGCTGGGCGCGACGGCGGTGAACGGCGACGGGTTCGGCATCGGCTGGTACGGCAGCACGAGCACGCCGGGGCTGTTCCTGAGCACCGAGCCCGCGTGGAACGACCGCAACCTCCGCGAGCTGTCGGCGCAGATCACCGTCGACCGGGTCTTCGCGCACGTGCGGGCCTCGACGGGCGGCGCGGTGCAGCGGTCGAACTGCCACCCGTTCCGCTGGCAGAACTGGCTGTGGATGCACAACGGCCTGATCCCGAAGTTCTCGCTGGTGCGCCGCGAGCTGATGCTGGCGATCGACCCTGTGCTGTTCCCGCTGATCGAGGGCTCGACGGACTCCGAGATCATGTTCTACCTCGCGGTCAGCTTCGGCCTGGAGCAGGACCCGCCCGCCGCCGTCGCGCGCATGGTCGAGTTCGTCGAGGACGTCGGCAGGCGCGCGGGTGTCGAGTACCCGATCCAGATGACCGTCGCGACCACCGACGGCTCGACCACGTGGGCGTTCCGCTACTCGAGCCGCGGCAAGTCGCGCACGCTGTTCCACAGCACGGACGTGACGACGCTGCGCCGCCAGTACCCGGACAACCCCGCGCTGCACGACCTGGACGACGCGTCGAAGGTGCTGGGACATGCGACGAGTGGACCGCTGCTTCAGCAGAACCTCGTGTGTGTGATGGAAGGGCGGGATTAGATGCGACAGCCAGC
>NZ_JBEXPJ010000152.1:0-22144 GCF_040611995.1 Lentzea sp. NPDC006480 | reverse complement strand
CGTCGTCGACCACGATCAGGAACCGCTTGCCGCGCGCCTTTTCCCGCCACAGCGCTGACCGCCGACGTGGCGGTCGTCGGCTGCGGCCCGGTCGGCCTCGTTCTGTCCATCCTGCTCGCGCACAAGGGATGGCGGGTCGTCATCCTGGAGAAGTACCGCGGCCAGTACCCGTTCCCGCGCGTCGTCGCGTTCGACGGCGAGACCGCGCGCTCGTTCGCCTCGGCCGGCATCGGCGCCGACCTGATGGAGCTCGGCGAACCCCTGGGGCAGTACATGTTCCAGAACGCCGAGGGCCGCGAGCTGTTCTCGTTCGAGGCACCGTACGAACCGGGCCGCGACGGCTGGCCGATCGCGACGGTGATGCACCAGCCGACTTTCGAACGTGCCCTGCGCGAGCACGTTCTGACGCTGCCGAACATCCAGACGTTGTTCGGGCACAAGGTGGAGGCGATCGCCGACCACGGCTCGCACGTGTCCCTGACGGCTCCCGGGCCGGATCACGAGGGTGACGTCACGGCGTCGTGGGTGATCGGGTGCGACGGCGCGAACAGCTTCGTGCGCGACGTCATGGGCTCGCGCATGCTCGACCTGAACTTCAAGCACGACTGGCTGCTGGTCGACGTCGTCTTCCACGAGAAGCGCGCCTTCCGCCCCAACGACGTGCAGGTGTGCGACCCGGCCCGCCCGACCACGATCGTCGCATCCGGCCGAGGTCACCGGCGCTGGGAGTTCATGCGGCTGCCCGGCGAGTCGATCGAAGAACTGTCCACTGTGGAACGCATGTGGGAGCTGCTGGCTCCGTACGACGTGACGCCCGCGAACGCCGACCTGACGCGCAACATCGTCTACACCTTCCAGGCGGCGATGGCCGACAAGTGGCGCAACGGACGTCTTCTGCTCGCCGGCGACTCCGCACATCTGATGCCGCCGTTCGCCGGGCAGGGCATGTGTTCCGGGATCCGCGACGCCGCGAACCTCGCGTGGAAGCTCGACCTGGTGCTGCGGGACCTCGCTTCTGCCGAGTTGCTGGACGCTTACCCGGCTGAGCGGGCTCTGCAGGTGCGGCACACGATCGAGATGTCCATCGAGGTGGGCAAGATCGTGTCGGAGCTCGACCCCGTGGCCGCTGCCCGGCGGGACGCGTTCCTGATCGCGATGCAGGCCAAGCCGGAAGGCGTCGACCTGGCTCCGTCGGCGTATGCGTTGGAGGACGGTGTTGTCCGGCGTGGTCCTGACGGCATCTCACTGCCGGACGGCGAACTGTCGCCGCAGGGCGTGGTGGCGCGCGGGACGGTTCGCGACCGGTTCGACGAGGTGGTCGGCCGTGGATGGCAGCTGATCACGACGCTGGATCCGTACGAGGCGCTGGGCGAGGACGAGCTGGAGTTCCTGAAGACCTTGGGCGCGCAGCTGGTGCGGGTGATGCCGGCCGGGATTCCGCCGAAGATCGCGCGGGCGCACGAGGTCGTGGACGTGGAGCGGCTGTATCTGCCTTGGCTGGCCGGGCACAAGAAGGTGGCGGCGCTGGTGCGGCCGGACTACTACGTGTTCGGGTTCGCGAAGGACCGCGCCGATCTGCCTGAGCTGGTCAAGGAGCTGAAGGACCAGCTACCGCTGCGCTGACCGCTTCCAGCCGCGGTGCCGCGACACCCAGCCGCCGTGCTTCGGCCAGGGTGTCGCGGCAGATCGCCCGAGGCTCCTCAGCCCCAGGATCGTCATGTGCCAGGAGAGACCTGCGCGCCAGCGGGACATGAGTGGTCAGCCAGGCGAGCGCCGGGGCCATCAGCCAGGTGGGTGCCCGGAACAGCAGTAGACCGCGCCGATGACGTCGCAGGTCAACGCCACGTGCCTGGAGGAGCGGCAGCAGTTCGCGGCCGGCCAGCAACGCCTCGCGCAGGTCGTCCGTCGCCCCGGCCAGCTCGGACAGCGACCCCAGCCGCAGGCCCTGCGAGTGCAGGGCGGCGTCCGACACGAAGTGGACCCACAGCCAGCCGCGGAAGTCAGGCTGCTCCCGCACGCGGAGCCCGGCGTCTCGGAACACCTGACGCACGGCCCGTTCCCGGCCGGTCGGCGGCCGGCCGAGAGTGCCGAAGATGACCGAGGACATCAACGCGCCGCGGAGCACGCCGTCCGCGCCGAAACCGCCACCGGCCTGGGGAAAGCCCCAAGCGACCTGGTCGAGCGGAAGCGCACCGATCGCGGCCTGCGGCTCGGTCCAGATGTTGCCGAAGACCAGCACCGTGGCGCTGCCCAGACGCGGAGACAGGAAGGCAGCCGCCTCCGTCAGGCGGTGGTGTCCCACGCTCAGCACGATCAGGTCGAAGTCGTGGTCCGGCTCCAGCGTCTCGCGGTAGCGCACCGGCCACTTCTTGGCGCCGCGCCGCCCCAGCAGGTCGAGGTCCACCGCGTCCCCGTACGCCGCCGCGCGGCCCGGCCGGACGTAGAACTCGACGTCGTGCCCGGCCCGTTCCAGGGCCCAGCCGTAGATGGTGGCGATCACGCCGCGCCCGAACATCAGGATCTTCACGGTCCTCCTCGTCCGGTACCATCGAACTGGAGGTCATCTCCACTTTCAACATATGGAGGTAGTCTCCGTTTGTCAAAGCCACTGCGCGCCGACGCCCGGCGCAACCGCGAGGCCCTGATCGCCAAGGCCCGGGAGGTCTTCGACGCCGGCGACTTCTTCACGCTGCGCTTCGACGACTTCGCCGGCCTGGCCGGTGTGGGCACGGGCACGCTGTACCGCCACTTCCCCACCAGGGAGGCGCTGGCCGAGGCGGTCTACCACGGGGAGGTCGCCGCGCTGTGCGATCGCGCCCGCGAGCTGCGGGCCACCCTGCCCGCGGAGGAGGCGCTGGAGGCCTTCCTGCGGGGCGTGGTCGACCACATGCACACCCATCGGGGCCTTGCCCAGACGCTCGCCACGCTCATGGCGGGCCACACCGGCGCGCTGGCCGAGGGCAGCGCGGCGATGGAGCAGGCCGTCACCGACCTGATGGCAGCCGCGGTGCGGACCGGTGCCCTCCGCGACGACGTGGGTGCCGGTGCCGTCCTGGTGGCACTGCACGGCATCGGCGCGGCCCACGACCGCCCGGACTGGCGGGCCGAGGCCGACGGTGTCATCACCCTGGTGCTGGACGGCCTGCGCCCACGCTGAGCGTCAGGCCGTGCTCGGCAGGTAGGAGTGCAGATCGGCCGGCAAATCCTTGCGGTACTTGACGTTCAGCTTCCGGTACACCCTCGTGAGGTGCTGCTCGATCGTCGACGGCGTGATGTACAGCTTCGACGCGATCTCCCGGTTCGTGTACCCCACCGCCGCCAGCGCGGCCACCCGCCGCTCCGCATCCGTCAACGTGGCGATCGGATCAACGGGCTTCTCCTCAGCCGGAGCATCCTCATCGGCCTTGCCCCGAGAAGGCAGCAACTCCTCGCACAACTCGGCCGCATCACACACGTTCGCCACGTGCCAAGCTCGCCGAGCCACCGTCCAGGCCCGCCGATGTTCCCGCAAAGCCTGATGCGCCTTGGACAAGTCGGCCAGCGCGCGAGCGAGCTCGTACTGATCCCCGTACTCCTCCAACACCACGACCGCGTCCTGCAACAACTGCGGCCGGTTGTGCGGCTGGTTGGTAGCGGCCAGCAACCGCAACGCCACCCCGCGAGTCCGCGAACCCTCCGGCCCCAGCCGGGCCAGCTGCTCGTTGATCAGCCGCTTCGCCTCGTCCCGGTTGGCGCCGTGCAGCAGCCAGGCCTCCGCGGCCGACGTCCGCCACGGCACCACCCCGGGCTGGTCGACACCCCAGGACGTCATCAACTCGCCGCACGACAGGAAGTCCGCCAAAGCCGCGTAGTGCCGCGAGGTCGCCAAGTAGTGATGGCCGCGGGCATACAGGTAGTGCAACCCGTACCTCGACTGGAACATCGCCTCAGGCACCGACTGCTCCAGAAACGAAGCCGCGTCCTCGTGCCGCCCCATCTTCGTGGCCGCGTTGATCAGGATCCCCAGCGGCATCCCCAGCGCCACACCCCACCCACCGGCGGGCATGAAGTCGAGAGCGTTCTGCGCGTGTTCGAACGCATTGCTCAAATCGCCACGACGCAACGACACCTCGGCCCGCACGCACGAGAAGAACGCCCGTGCCACGCCGAGGTTCTTGACCCGCGCCTCCTCCAGCAGCCTGTCGCACCACTGCGCGGCGACGTCGAGCCGATCCGCGTACACCAAGGCCTGCAACGCCAGCATCGCCGACTCCGGCCCCCATGAGCCGCTGTCCGAGGGCCGCGCCGCCTGCAGCACGTGCTCGGCATCCGTGGCCGAAGCGTCGTTGGCCCCGTACGTCAGCACGTTCGCCAAGGCGGTGACGGCCTTCAGCATCGGCCCGGACGTCAGGCTCACCGTGCGCGTCTTCACGGGTTCCGAGGACGGACGCCGCGCCAGCGTCGGGTGTGAGCACGCCAGCCACAACTCCATCGCCCGCAACCCGCTGCCGGCCGCCGCCGCGCGCCTGACCCGTTCCAGAGCCTCGGTGGCCTCGTCGACCTGGCAGTTCCACAACATGGGCTGCACCAGGGAGTTCACATCGCGGTCCGACAGCTGCCCGGCGCGCATGGCCGGCACCACCGTGCCCAACCGGCGCCCGGCCGCGGACGGGTTCACCCGCCACTCCACCCGCACCAGCTTCGCCGCGATCGCCGCCCGCCCGTGCACCTCGACGCACGCCCGGTGCGCGAGCTCCAGGTACCGCAACGCCGTGTCGATCTGCTCGTCCCGCAGGGCGTGCTCGGCGGCCTCCTCGAAGACCGGCACCATCCACGGGTTCTCGGAGTGGTCCGCCATCACCAGGTACGGCGCCACCTCGGTGGCGGGCGCACCCTCGTCGTGCAGCAGCAAAGCCGCCCCGAGATACATCTCCTTGCGGTCCTGCGCGGACAGGTCGTCCAGCACTGCACCACGAGCGGCCGGGTCGCGGAACCAGCCGTCAGCCAGCAGTCCGGCCTCGTTCATCACGTCCAGCGCGGAATCCACCGTCTCGACGTCGACTCGGGCCAAGCGCCCCAACGATTCCCGGGTCGCACCATCGCCCGTCACCGCCAACGCCCGCGCCACCGGCAGAACGTGGTGATCAGAGCGGTGCAAGCAGCTGACCAGAGCACGCCGATAGCTCGGCCCGATCACCAGACCACCGTCATCGCGCGGCTTGCACAACCGTTGATCGTCCAACAAGGACCGCACGAGCAACGGATTACCGCCGGAAAGCGACATCGCATCCGAAGCGTGCTGAGGAGTGTCGAACAGATCGTCGACAGAACCGAGTGGCGCCAACGCCACATCACGACAGTGCGGATGCCGCAACAACTCGGTGTGCAAGGCGGTGTGAGCAGCACGCGGCGACGCGGTCTCGCTCAGCATCAGCAACACCTTCACCTGACCGAGCCGCCGGATCAGGTAGAGCAGCCAGTGCAGCGAGGACGAGTCGGCGTGCTGCACGTCGTCGATGCCGATCACCAACGGCGTCTCGGCGGTCAGGTCCATCAACGCGATGCACAACGCGTGCAGCTGCCGCGCGGAAGGCCCGTCGGCGGAACGAGCGGCCGCGTCCAGCAGCTCGCCGACCTCGGCGGGTGCGTCCAGCGGGTGGAAGATCTGGCCCACCACACCGAAAGGCAGGTCGCGCTCGAACGCCGAACAGGTCGCCTTCACGAAGTTGACGCCGCAGGCCTCGCCGAACGCGTGCAGCAGCTCGGTCTTCCCGCTCGCCACCGGACCGGTGAGCAGAGCGACCCTTCCGGATCCTGACAGGGAGTCCGTCAACAGTGTCTCCAAGGCGGCCCACTGGTCGTCGCGCTCGATGAGTCCCGCGAGCTGTGCCTTGGTCATGCTGTTGTCGGACGTCCTGGTCATGATGATGTACCTCTCGCCACGACGAGTCGGCGTCGAGCGTCGCAGGCGGACACATCCTCATGAAATCGATACGCGCCGGTTCTAGGTGTTCTCCTCGACCTGGGGTGCGTTGCAACACTAGGGCTTCTTCTGGAGAAGACTGTCACCCCAGGACACATCGCCGCGCTGTCGGGCAGGCTCGCGTTCATTAGGCGTCAGCCCGGAGGGTGAAGTCCATGAGCCAGCGGCCGATCCTGTTCGTCAGTCTGCCGGAGAGCGGCCTGCTGAACCCGATGCTCGTGCTAGCGGAGGAACTCTCGCGCCGCGGCGTCGAGAACCTGTGGTTCGCCACGGACGACAAGGGCCGCGAGGAAGTGGAGGCGGCCGCGGCCGGCTCGCCGATCCGGTTCCACTCGCTCGGCGCCGTGATCCCGGAGATGTCCTCGGTGACGTGGCCCGACGACATCTACGCGAAGGTGACGCAGCGGTCGAGGTTCAAGGCACGCAAAGCCGTCATCGAGCAGACACACCGGCCGGAGCTGCGGGTGCCCAAGTACCGCGCGCTCGCCGAGCTCGTCGACGAGATCCAGCCGACGCTCATGATCGTCGAGTCGATGTGCATGTTCGGCTACGAGGTCGCGATCACCAAGGGAATCCCGTACGTGATCAGCAACCCGTTCGTGCCGTCGAACCTCGTCACGTCCGCGGTGCCGATCGGCCCGTCGTACACGCCGAAGGACTTCCCGCGCCCGCACACCGGCCTGCCCGCGGACATGTCGTTCACCCAGCGCTGGGCCAACAAGCTCTTCGGCTGGCGCACGCTCGCGATGGCGTTCTCGAAGCAGAACAAGGAACGCAACGCCGAGAACGCCAAGGTCGTCGAGGAGCTCGGCATCTCCCCCGAGGCGCGCGGCCAGTTCGCGCGGGTCGAGAAGTCCGAGCTGGTGCTGTGCTACTCGATCCCGGAGATGGACTACCCGTTCGACATCCCGGAGAAGATCCGCACGGTCGGCGCGCTGGTACCGCCGCTGCCCCAGGCTGATCCCGGCGAGCTGGGCGAGTGGCTGGACGCACAGAAGTCCGTGGTGTACATGGGTTTCGGCACGATCACCCGGCTGACCCGTGAGCAGGTCGAGGCGTTCGTGCAGGTCGCCCGCACGTTGGACCGCAAGCACTCGATCCTGTGGAAGCTGCCGCGCGACCAGCAGAAGTTCCTGCCGGGCAAGCTGCCCTCCAACCTGCGGATCGAGACGTGGGTGCCGTCCCAGCTGGACGTGCTGGCGCATCCGAACGTCAAGCTGTTCTTCACGCACGCGGGCGGAAACGCCTACACCGAAAGCATCTACTTCGGCAAGCCGATGGTGTCGCGTCCACTGTGGGTGGACTGCTACGACCAGGCCGTTCGCGCGCAGAGCTTCCGAGTCGGGCTGACGCTCGACAAGCCGCACACCGTCGACCCGCGCGACGTCGTGGACAAGCTCACCCGCGTCCTGGACGACCCGCGGTTCCGCGAGAACGCCGAGCGTCTCGCCGCGTTGCAGCACGCCGCCGGTGGCCGCAAGACCGCCGCCGATCTGATCCTTTCCCTGCCGGCTCTGGCCTCGAAGTGAGTTGATGATGAGCTACCGCTACCCCGTTTCGATGCCTTCGTTGCGCGGCAACGAGCTCGAGTACACGACGAAAGCCGTGACGGACGGCTGGATCTCCTCTCAGGGCCCGTACGTGCCGCGGTTCGAGGAAGCTTTCGCGGCCTACAACGGAGTTCAGCACGGTGTCGCCTGCTCGTCCGGCACGACCGCGCTGACGCTCGCGTTGCGCGCGCTGGGAGTCGGGCCGGGCGACGAGGTGATCGTCCCCGAGTTCACGATGATCGCATCGGCCTGGGCCGTCACCTACACGGGCGCGACGCCCGTGTTCGTCGACTGCGCGGACGACCTCAACATCGATGTCACGAAGATCGAGGAGAAGATCACCCCGCGCACCAAGGTGATCATGCCCGTGCACGTCTACGGCCGGCAGTGCGACATGGCGCCGATCCTCGAACTGGCCTACGAGTACAACCTGAGAGTCGTCGAGGACTCCGCGGAAGCCCACGGCGTCAAGCCGACCGGGGACATCGCGGCGTTCTCGCTGTTCGCCAACAAGATCATCACCTCGGGCGAAGGTGGTATCTGCGTCACGAACGACCCGCACCTGGCGCGGCAGATGGCGCACCTGCGCGGCATGGCGTTCACCAGAGACCACAGCTTCCTGCACAAGAAGCTCGCCTACAACTTCCGCATGACGAACCTGCAGGCGGCGGTCGCGCTCGCGCAGACCGAACGCCTCGACGAGATCATCGCAACACGCTCTCAGATCGAGAAGCGGTACGACGAAGGCCTTCGGGGCATCGACGGAATCACGCTCATGCCGCCGCGTGACGTGTTGTGGATGTACGACCTGCGTGCTGAACGCCGTGAGGAGCTCATGAGGTTCCTCGCGCGGAAGGGAGTCGAGACCCGGCTCTTCTTCAAGCCGATGAGCAGGCAGCCCGGCTATCTCGACCCGGTGTGGCCGGCGCTGAACGCGAACCGGTTCGCCGAGGACGGGCTCTACCTCCCCACCCACGCCGAGCTGACCGAAGACGACCAGGACTACATCGTGGGGCAAGTCCGCCAGTTCTACGAGGTATGACATGACCAGTACCGACTCCGCCGCCGACCTAGTCCCGTTCATGATGCGCCGCCCCGGCGCGCCCTTCCCTCCGCCCGAGTACGAGGAGTTCCGCACCAAGCCCGGCCTGGTGAAGGCCGCGCTGCCGTCCGGTGAGACCGTGTGGCTGGTCACGAGGCACGAGGAGGTGCGCGCGGTGCTCACCGACCCGCGCATCAGCTCGAACCCGAACCACGAAGGCTTTCCGCGCCCGTCGCGCACAGTGGGCGCGCCGTCCGCGGACGACGTGCCCGGCTGGTTCGTGTCGCTGGACCCGCCCGACCACAACAGGTTCCGCAAGGCGCTGATCCCCGAGTTCACGGTGCGCCGCATCCGGTCACTGCGCCCCGCGGTCGAGGAAATCGTCGACCGTGCAATCGACCAGATGCTGGCCAAAGGCAACACCGCGGAGCTCGTCGAGGATTTTTCTTTGACGGTGCCGTCGCTCGTGATCTCCTCCCTGCTGGGAGTGCCCAAAGTGGACCGCGACTTCTTCGAGGAGAAGACGAAGGTCCTGGTGACGCTGACGTCGACCGACGAGGAACGGGACAAGGCGTCCGAACACCTGCTCCGCTACATCAACCGGCTGATCACGATCAAGTCCAAGCGCCCCGGCGACGATCTGATCAGCAGGCTTCTCCAGGGCGGTCTGCTGACGCCCCAAGAGCTTTCCGGCGTCTCGATGCTGCTGCTCATCGCGGGCCACGAGACGACGGCGAACAACATCTCGCTCGGTGTCGTCACGTTGCTGCAGCAGAAGCAGTGGATCGACGACGACCGCGTGATCGAGGAACTGCTGCGCTACCACTCGGTCGCCGACCTGGTGGCGTTGCGCGTGGCGATCGAGGACGTGGAGATCGGCGGGCAGCTCGTCCGCGAGGGTGAGGGGATCGTGCCGCTCGTGGCCGGCGCGAACCACGACCCGGAGATGTTCGAACGGCCGCACGAGTTCGACCCGGCCCGGCCGGCAACCGGGCACGTGGCGTTCGGGTACGGCGTGCACCAGTGTCTCGGCCAGAACCTGGTGCGGCTGGAGATGGACGTCGCCTACCGCGGCCTGTTCCGGCGGATTCCGACCCTCGAGGTCGCGGTTCCGCTGGAGGAACTGCAGTTCAAGTACGACGGGGTCCTCTTCGGACTCCACGCACTCCCCGTGCGTTGGTAGAAAGGAACGTCATGGCTCGGATCAGTGTGGACACCGGCAAGTGCATCGGCTCGGCTCAGTGCGTGCTGGCCGCGCCGGACGTGTTCGACCAGGACGACGACGGGTTCGTCACCCTGCTCGACGACAGCCCGTCAGGTGAGGCGGAGACGACCGCGCGCACCGCCCGGGGCATCTGCCCGGCGCAGGCGATCACCGTCCACGACTAGCGGCCGCGGCGGGGTTTCGCGCGCTTGGCGGGCTGCTTCTTCTGCTGAGGTGCCGGGCCCCGTCGCTGCTGTTGCTTGGGTGCCTGCTTCTTGACCGGCTCCGGGCCGCGGGTGCTGTTGACCGTGCGGCCGCGGACGATGCCGATCATGTGCTCGACCAGCTCGGGGTTCTCGTCGCGGATCGGGAACGCCAGCGCCACCCGTGACTGCGGGGCGTCGCTCAGCGGCACGTACTTGAGGTCTTTGCGGTGGTGCAGCCGCGCGAGTGACTGCGGCACGACCAGCAGTCCCACGCCGGCGGCGACGAGCTCGATGGCGTCCGCGGTGGTTTGCGGCCGTTCGACGGGCGGCTGACCAGGCATCGCGTCCCAGTCGAGGGGGTCGTCGAGCGGCTGCCACAGGACGTGCGGCTTCAGGTCCTCAAGGGACAGTTCGTCGGCCGCCGCGAACTCGTGGTCCTTCGGGAACACGACGACGGTGACCTCGGTGTAGAGCGGGATCGCGTGCAGGTCCTCGCGGTCTCCGGGCAGCCTGAGCAGCGCGGCGTCGGCCTCACCCGCGCGCACTTTCGGGCCGGCATCGGCGTTGGTCACCTGTACGAGGGTCAGCTCGGTCTCCGGCAGGCGTTCCTGCCAGACCCGTGCCCACTTGCCCGGCGTCACACCTGGGACGAACGCGAGCGTGAACGATCCGGTCACGTGCTGAGGCTACCGGACGCGCCGGTTACTCTTTGTGCCATGAAGTCGCAGCAGACCATGAAGCCCGCCACCGCCGCCAAGAAGCTCGGCGTGTACCTCGAGGCGACGCCCGAGGAGTTCCAGGCGGGGGTCGTGTCGCGCGACGAGCTGAACGAGCTGCAGGCCAACCCGCCGCAGTGGCTGGCGGACCTGCGCCGCAACGGCCCGCACCCCAAGCAGCTCATCGCGCAGAAGCTGGGCATCTCGACGTCGGCCCTGGTACGCGCCGGCATCACCGAGGCGCTCACCACCGAGCAGATCAACGCGATCAAGGACGAGAACCCGGACTGGCTGGTTCACGAGCGCAACACGTACAAGGAGTTCAAGGCCGAGGAGGCGCGCCTCGCGGAGAAGGCACGCCTCGACGAGCAGGAGTGACTCAGCAGCGCTGTTCGGTCTCGCCCGCCCAGGTCACGTCGCCGCCGACGCCGGCCGCGCCGTAGCCCCTGGTGCACTTGTCGACGGTGGCGAGACCGTCGGACCACACCTCGCGGTCGTTCGCGCGGTCGACGTTGTAGCCCTTGAGGACACCCTCGACGTAGAGGCCGGCACCCGCGGTGAAGCCGCGGTGCGAGCTCGCCCACGACTCCCACACCCAGGTGTAGCCGTAGTTCTTGTTGCAACCGAGGAACTGCTTGACCGACATCACGGTGTTGCCGTGGTTGTCCTTGACCTGCTTGGTCGCGCCGATCTGCGTGACGCTGGAGCAGCCCGGTGCGGACGTCGCGGTCGCCGGGGTGCCGCCCAGCAGCGCGATACCGGCGGCCAGTCCGACGGTGAGCACGACGCTCTTCAACTTCGTTGCCATGGTCGAGCACCGTGCCAACGCGCGCTGACACGGTGCTGACAGGTGACGGCCGTCACCAGGTGAGCGGGAACTTCTCCAGTCCGCCGGCGAGACGGCCGCCGGGGTGCGACTCCAGTTCGGACTCCGGCACCGCGAGCCGCAGTCCGGGCAGGCGTTCGAACAGCGTGGTGAACGCGACGGCGAGGATGATCCGCACGAGCGGGGCGCCGGTGCAGTGCCGCATGCCGTGGCCGAAGGTGAAGTGGTGGTTGGGCGAGCGGGTGACGTCGAACCTGTGCGGGTCGTCGAACGCGCGGGGGTCGAAGTTGGCGAGGCTGAAGTCCAGCATCACCAGGTCGCCCTCCTTGATCGTGACGCCGCCGACCTCGATGTCCTCGCTGGCGTAGCGGGGCAGGACGGGCGAGCTGATCGTGGCGCGCATGACCTCGTCGACGGCCTGGGCCATGATCGCCGGGTCGGCCATGGCCTTCGCGAGCTGCTCGGGGTTGCGCAGGAACAGCAGCACGCCGAAGTCGAGGTGGCTGGCGAGGCCCGCGAGGCCGGTGAACAGCAGCGTGACGACGTGCAGGCCGATCTCCTCGTTCGTCAGGCCGGTTTCGATGAAGCGGGAGATGACGTCGTCGCCGAGTTCCTCGCGGCGGCGTTCGCCGATCTCCGCGGCGAACCCGAACAGCGGGTCCATGCCGGCTTCGGCGTGCTGCTGGTCGGACGCGCCGACGGTGTCCATCATCTCCAGGAGCTTGGCCCGGTCCTCCTCGGGAATGCCGACCATGTCGCACAACGCCTGCTGCGAGTAGTCCATCGAGTAGGCGTCGTGCAGGTCGACCGGCGGGCCGGCGGCGATGATGGCGTCGAGCTTGGCGTTCGCGATGGCCTCGACGCGCACCTTGCGTTCGATGACGCGGCGGGCGGCGAAGCTCTTGGTGTAGAGGACGCGTTTCTTCTCGTGGCGTTCCTTCTCGACCTCGATGTCGTCGCTGGTGACGAGCATGTCGAGCATGGGGTTGCGCATGAACCTCGGCGCGGTCGCCGGATCCTTGTGGCTGCGGCCGAGCTTGTTGTTCTGCAGCAACGACTTCACCTCGGCGTGGCGGGTGACGAGCCAGCCCTCGTCGCCCGCGGGCGTCCGGATGCGGCACACCGGGGCCTGCTCCTGCAACCGGAGCCGGAGTTCGCTGAACGTCAGGATCGACGGCAGTTCGACCCCGATCAGGGGCAGTTCCTGGGACGTGGTCATCGGGCGCCTTCCAGTTTCTCGATGCGGGTGCCGAGCCAGTCCTCGACGACCTCGGCGACAACTCCCGCGTCCTCCTTGACCATCGCCATGTGGTCGGTGGCGACGACGCGGATCTCATCGGCGGGCACGTCGACGTCCTGGTTCGTGTTGACGAGGTCGGTGCCCTTGACTTCGTTGGCACAGCGGATCAGCAGCTTCGGCACCGTCGTGTGCAGGCCGGTGTCGATGATGAGCGGGAACCAGTGCGCCATCGCGGACAGGCGCGTGCTGTTCATGTTCACCGCGGGTGAGTCCATGGTGTTGAAGTAGTTCGTGGTGACGGCGTCGAAGTCCATGCCCTCGCTGGAGTTGTAGTTCATGCTCAGGGTGTCGAGCATGATCACGGCCTCCGGCGTGATGCCCCAGGTCTCTTCCAGGACAGCGGCGGCGAAGTAGGCGAGGGTGCCGCCGGAGGAGTGTCCGACCAGGACGAACGGGTCGCCGTCGGTGCCGTTGAGGATGCTCTCCGCGACGAACCGGGCGGCGGCCTCGGTGGTCCGCGGAAGTGCTTCTCCCTCACCGAAACCGATGAGCGGGAGTGCACTCACGTGCCGCTTGCCGCGGAGGTGGGCGGCGAGTCGTGCGTACATGTGCACGCCGGCCGTGGCTCCTGGGGCGCTGACGCAGACCAGTTTCGGGAGTTTCGGGCCGTCGGCGAGCGTGACCGGGACGGGCAGGTCTTCGAGCTCGGCCGGGCTGTCGAACATGGGGCGCAGGTTGGCGACGGCCTTGAGCATCCGGAGGCCTTCGACGACCTTGCCCGTGGTGACGCTTTCCATGAACAGGCCGAAGACCGTGTCGCTCGGGTCTGCCGCTCCGGTGGTCCTGTCCGGGCCGCTGATGGTGCCGAGCTCGGCGTCGACCTTCTGCGCGAACGCTTGTGGCGTGCCGCTGTCGAACACCGCGCTACCGGGGAGTTTGAGGTTGAGCATGTCGTTGATCTGGTTGCGCAGCTCGACGGCGATGAGCGAGTCGAAGCCGAGCTCCAGGAAGTTCTTCTCGGCGTCTACTTCGGACACGTCGTGGTGGCCGAGCAGGGCGGCGCAGGTGCCGAGGACGAGCTCGCGGACCTGGGCGGCGCGCTCATCCTCGTCCAGGTTGCGGAGTTTGTCGAGCACGGTCACGGCGGCCAGCTGGCTCTGCTGCGGCAGGCTCTGTTCGTCGACGATGTCGCGCATCAGCGGCGCGACTCGCTGCTGGTTGCGGTTGACGTGCATGGGGATGAGGAGAGGTTTCTTCGCTGCCAGGGCGGCGTCGAACAGCGCGAGGCCCTGTTCGGCGGCCAGCGGTGGCATGCCGGAACGTTGAATTCGGTCCATGGCGGCGTCGCTGAGACCCGCGGTCATGCCGCCGTCCTGCGCCCACGGGCCCCAGGCGAGGCTGATGGTGTTGTCGCGGGTGGTCGCGAGCGCGTCGAGGTAGGCGTTGGCGGCGGCGTAGTTGCCCTGGCCGGCCGCGCCCAGGATGTTGGCGACCGAGCTGTAGAGGACGAGCAGCTTGAGGTCGTGCTGGGCGAGCAGGTGTGCCGCGTCGACCTTCGGGGTGAGGACGCTGGTGAGGCGCTGCGGGGTGAGGGCGTCGACCAGGGCGTCGTCGAGGACGCCCGCCGTGTGGATCACGGTGGTGAGCGGGCGCTCCGCGGCGGCGAACAGGGTCTGGACGTCGTTCGGGTTGGAGATGTCGGCGGCCGCGATGGTGATGGTGGCGCCTTTGTTCTCCAGTTCCTGCTTGAGGTTCAGCGCGCCGGGCGCCTCTTCGCCGCGGCGGCTGGCGAGCAGCAGGTGCTTGACGCCGTGCCTGTTGACCAGGTGCTTCGCCAGCTGCGCGCCGAGTCCGCCGGTGCCACCGGTGATCAGGACCGTTTCGTCCTCTGCCCACTCGTGCTTGGCTTCCGGGTTCTCGGGGAGCTCCTTGAGGCGGGCGACCTTGATCTTGCCCTCGCGGACGATGACCTGCGGTTCGTCACCGTTGACCAGTTCGGTGAGCAGGGCGCCGGAGACGTCGAGGCCGTCGCTGTCGACCAGCAGGAACCGGCCGGGGTTCTCCGCTTGTGCGGTGCGGACGAGGCCCCACACCGCGGCTGCGGCGAGGTCTTCGCCTGTCGCGGCGCCGCGGCTGACGAAGACGACGCGGGAGTTCTGGAAGGTGAGCGCTTCCTGCAGGATGCTCAGCGCTCGCTGTGTTTCCTCGTGCACGCTAGCCGGCGTGTTCTCGCCTGTGACAGCCACGACGAACACGTCAGGGGTGGTGTGCTGGGCGGCCTCGGTGAGGGTTTCGCCGTAGCCGCTGACGGACTGGCCCGCCGCGTACAGGACGTGCGCGAGGTCGAACTCGTCGCCGCCGATGATGGCCCAGCGCGCACCCGTGATGGCGGCGGCGTCCACAGTGGACTTGACCCAGTTCACCTCGTACAGCGCGGGGCGGCTCGCGTTCGGCTGGGTGCCCGGTGCCATGGTGCTCTGCGGCCAGAAGCGCTCGGTGTCGAACGGGTAGGTGGGCAGGCCGATCTTCCTGCCCCGCTTGGGCCAGGTGATCCTGGCGCCGGTGGTGTAGAGCTTGGCCAGCGTGGTGATGAACGCCGTGACCTCGTCCTTGTCCTGGCGCATCGTCGGGATGGCGCGGTCGACGAGTGCGGCCAGGACGGCGCGTGGACCGATCTCGACGAAGGTGGCGTCGCCGATCTCGTCGATGTTGTCGGTGAACCTGACGGTGTCGCGGACGTGGCTGACCCAGTAGCCGGACTGTTCGACATTCCCACGAGTGATCAGGGGGATCGTCGGGTGGTTGAACGAGATGCCCGCGATGGCGTTCTTGAAGTCGTCGAGCATGGGTTCCATCAGCGGCGAGTGGAACGCGTGGCTGACCTGGAGCTGCTTGGTCTTGCGATCACCGAACTGTTCAGCGATCCTGCGTGCCTCTTGTTCGACACCGGCGATGACAACGGAGTCCTCGGCGTTGATGGCGGCGATGGAGACGCCGCTGGTGAGGTGCGGAGTGACCTCGTCCTCGGTGGCCTGGATCGCGATCATCACGCCACCTTCCGGCAGCGCCTGCATCAGTTTCGCGCGCTCGGTGACGAGCTTGGCGGCGTCTTCCAGGCTGAGCACTCCGGCGACGTGAGCGGCGGCGATCTCACCGATGGAGTGCCCGGCGACCTTGTCCGCCTTGAACCCGTAGCTCTCCAGCAGCCGGTACAGCGCGACCTCGAACGCGAACAGCGCGGGCTGCGTGTACCCGGTCTGGTCGAGCTTCTTCTCGTCCTCCCACATGACCTGCTTCAGGTCCTTCGGCAGGTACTTGAGCACCTCGTCGAGAGCTGCCTTGAACACCGGGAACGCCTCGTACAGCTCCTTGCCCATGCCGACACGCTGAGCCCCCTGCCCGGAGAACAACGCAGCGACAGGCTTGCGCTGGACCGTGCCGGTGGCGATCACGTCGCCGTCCAGCACCACCGCACGGTGATCGAACGTCGTGGGCCTGGTCGTCAGCAACGAGTACGCGATGTCCTTCGCGTCGCCTTCCAGCGTCCGCACCTGCTCAACGCGCGCCTTCAACGCGTTGGCCGACTTCGCCGACAGGACGAACGGGTGCCGCCCAGCAAGGTCTGGGACGACCCCTGCTGCACCATTCCCGGCCAAGCTGTTCCCTGCCGCGTTGCTCCCTGCCGCGTTGCTCCCTGCCGCGTTGCTCCCTGCCGCGTTGGTCCCGGCAACGTCGAGTCCGCTGGCGTCGAGTCCGCTGGCGTCGAGTCCGCTGGCGTCGAGTCCGCTGGCGTCGAGTCCGCTGGCGTTGACCCCGCTGGCGTTGGCTCCGCCTGTATCGATCCCGCCTGGGGCCCCTCCGGGGGAGACCGAGGTCCCCACTCCAATCGTCTCAGGCGGGTCTGACAGTTCTGGCGTGCTCGGGGTGTGAGCGGACCGTTCAGGAGCGTCGGGAGCTTCTTGGATGATGACGTGGGCGTTGGTGCCGCTCACTCCGAAGGAGGAAATGCCGGCGCGACGGGGTTTGCCGTTGCGGGGCCACGGGGTGGTCTCGGTGAGCAGGGAGACGCTGCCCGCGGACCAGTCGACGTGGGACGACGGCTCCGTGACGTGCAGAGTGGGCGGCAGGGTGTCGTGGCGGAGCGCCTCGACGATTTTGATCACGCCCGCGACACCGGCCGCGGCCTGGGTGTGGCCGATGTTGGACTTGATGGCACCGAGCCGCAGCGGGGTCGCGCGGTCCTGGCCGTAGGTGGCGAGCAGGGCCTCGGCCTCGATCGGATCTCCCAGCACGGTGCCGGTTCCGTGAGCCTCGACAGCGTCCACGTCGGACGCGGACAAGCCGGCGGAGGCCAGCGCGGCCTTGATCACCTCGCGCTGGGCTGGGCCGTTCGGGGCGGACAGGCCGTTGGAGGCGCCGTCCTGGTTGACCGCGCTGCCCGCGACGACCGCGAGCACCGGGTGGCCGTTGCGGTGGGCGTCGGAGAGCTTCTCGACGAGCAGCACGCCGATGCCCTCGGACCAGCCGGTGCCGTCCGCGTCGTCCGAGAACGCTTTGCAACGGCCCGAAGTCGCGAGGCCACCCTGACGAGTGAATCCGGCGAAATTCGAGGAAGTCGCCATGACGGTGACACCACCGGCCAGGGCGAGCGAGCACTCACCACCCCGCAGCGCCTGGGCGGCCAGGTGCAGTGCGACGAGAGAGGAGGAGCACGCGGTGTCGATGGTGACCGCGGGGCCCTCGAAGCCGAACGTGTAGGAGATGCGTCCGGAGATGACGCTCGCGGCGGTGCCCATGCCCGCGTGGCCGTCGACGTCCTCCTGGGAGGCGATCAGGACGTGGCCGTAGTCCTGTCCGTTGGTGCCCACAAACACACCGGTGCGGGAGCCGCGCAACGACGTCGGGTCGATGCCCGCGCGTTCGACGGCTTCCCAGGTGGTCTGCAACAACAACCGTTGCTGCGGGTCCATCGCGAGGGCTTCGCGCGGTGAGATGCCGAAGAAGCCGGGATCGAAGTCGGCGGCGTCGTAGAGGAACCCGCCCTGCAGGGTCGCGCTGGTGCCGCCGGCGAGCGTCCCGAGGTCCCAGCCGCGGTCGGTCGGGAAGCCGGTGATGGCGTCGCGCCCGTTCGCCACGAGTTCCCAGAGGTCTTCCGAGGAGCGGACCTCACCGGGGAACCGGCAGGCGATGCCGACGATCGCGACCGGTTCGTGCTTGCCGGACTCGACCTCCTCCAGACGCTGGCGGGTCTGGGCGAGATCGGCGGTGACCCACTTCAGGTACTCAACGAGCTTCTCTTCGTTCGGCATCGCCGGAAACCTTCCGTCTGCTGGAGTGAGGTCAGCGCTCGGTGCGTCGGCCGAGTTCGTTGTCGATGAAGGCGAACACGTCGTCCACGCTCGCCGAGTTGATGCGGTCGCTCACGGCCTCTTCGCTCTTCCCACTGCCGTACTGGGCGAGCAGGTTGCGCAGCCGGGCGGCGACGCCGTCGCGGGCGAGATCGTCGGCTGAGCTGGCGGCCAGCGCGGCTTCCAGCCGGTCGAGCTCGCCGCTGATCGACGGCCCGGCGTCCTCGCCGAACAGCTCGCCCGCGAGGTAGGCGGCCAGCTCGTCCGGCGTCGGGTAGTCGAAGACCAGGCCGGCCGGGAGCTTCAGACCCGTTGCGGACGCGAGGCTGTTGCGCAGCTCCACCGCGGTGAGCGAGTCGAAGCCGAGGTCGCGGAACTGCTTGTCGTTGTCGATCGCGGCGGGCGTGCCGTGTCCGAGGACGCCTGCCGCGTGCCCGCGCACGAGGTCGACCAGGTACTTGCCGCGTTCCTCCGCCGGCAAGGCCTTCAGCGTGGCCGCGAAGTCCACAGTGGACGTCTCGACGGTTCCTGCCGCGCGCTTGCCGCCCTTGACGAGGCCGCGCATGATCGCCGCGACCGGGCCGTGGGTGCGGCCGGTGGTGATGCGGGCGGGGATGAGCACCGCGTCCTCACGCGATGTGGCGTCGTCGAACAGCTGCATGCCCTGGCGGACACTGAGCGGCGGCATTCCGGTGCGGCCGATGCGGTCCAGCGCGCCGTCCTGCAGATGTGCTGTCATACCACCGGTTTGCGCCCACGGTCCCCACGCCAGCGAGGTGGCGACGAGTCCCTGTGCACGCCGGTGTTCCGCGAGCGCGTCCAGGAAGGCGTTGGCCGCCGCGTAGTTGCCCTGACCGGCGCTGCCGAGCACACCCGACACCGACGAGTACAGCACGAACGCCTTGAGCTTCTGCTTCTTCGTGGCTTCGTGGAGGTTCCAGGCGCCGTCGACCTTGGGCCGGAACACCGCGCTGAGCCGCTCCGGCGTGAGCGAGCTGATGATGCCGTCGTCGAGCACACCGGCCGTGTGGATGACTGCCGTCAGCTTCACGCCTTTGACGACCTTCTTGACCGCCTTGAGGTCCGCGGTGTCGCAGGCGGCGATCGTGACGTCCGCACCGTGCGCGGTCAGTTCTGCCTGCAGCGCAACGGCTTCCGGCGCTTCCCCGCCGCGCCTCGATACCAGCAGCAGGCGTTTGACGTTGCGTTCGGCAACGAGGTGCCTGGCGAGCTCCGCACCCAGACCGCCAGTACCGCCGGTGATCAGAACCGTGCCTTCCGGGTCCCACTCCGCCGTCTCGACGGTGTCGGTGACGCGGGCGAGCCGGGCGACACAGATCTGGCCTGCACAGACACGGACCTGGGTCTCCCCCGCGTCCAGCAACCCGGTGGGCAGCGGGGCGCTACCGTCGGTGTCGACGAGCAGGAAGCGGCCGGGGTTCTCCGACTGCGCCGTGCGAACGAGGCCTTCGACGGTCGCGCTCGCCAGCCCGCTCGTCACGAAAGCCAGCCGGTCTTCGGACTGCACCAGCTCCAGTGCCTTCGCCGCGAGCTCGTGTGCCTGCTCAACGGTGTCGCCGCTGAACCGGACCTCGCGAACGTCGTGCGCCGGCTGGGTTTCCGGTGCGGGCACCCACTCGACGCGGAACAGCGAGTCCTGGTGCTGCTGGGCGGCGAGCGGTGCCCCGAAGACCACGCTCTCCGCTGACACAACCGGAGCGCCGTTGGTGTCGACCGCGGCGAACCCACCATTGCTCAGCTTCACTCGCAACGTGTCGGCGCCGACTGCGTGGAGACTGACGTTCCGCCACTGGACCGGCACCTGGGTTTCCTCGGCGACCCTGGTGGCACAGTCGAGCAACGCCGGGTGGACGCCGTAGAACTGAGCGTCCGAGGTGCCTTCCGGCAGCGTGACCTCGGCGTAGATCGCGTCGCCCGCCTGCCAGGCCTGCTCACCGATCGCCGTCGCACCCTTCGGCGGCCACTCGCTGACCGTGAAGTCCGCGCGGTACTCGCCCTCTGCGAGGACACCGTGCGCGATCTGGGCGAACGGCTGCTCGTCGTTCGGTCGCGTGTAGACGGTGAGGGCGCGCTTTCCGTTGTCGGGCGCGCCGATCCACACCTGCAACACACCGGGCGTGAGCGGCGCGGTGATCGTGAGCTCCTCGACCGTGCCGTACCCGACCTGGTCAGCGGCCCGGAACGCGATCTCCGCGAACGCCGTCTCCGGGAACGCCACCGCGAGCCGGTTCGTGAACACCACCGCGTCCTCTTGCGCCACCGTCATCGCGGCCCCGAGCAGCGGGTGGTCCGCGGGTCCAAGACCAAGTCCGGACGCGTCGGCTGCCTGAGCCATCGGCGTCGGCCAGTAGTGGTCGTGGTCGAACGCGTAGGTCGGGATGTCGACGCGCTTCGCCCCGGTGCCCTCGAACGCCTCCGCCCAGTCGACGTTCGTGCCCTGGACGTGGAGCCTCGCGAGCGCGGTGAGCCAGGCCGTCGTCTCGTCGCGATCCTTGCGCAGCGCGGGAATCGCGCCGTCGACGAGTGCCGACAGCACCCCGTCCGGCCCGATCTCCAGGAACGCGTTCACGCCCGCTTCCTCAAGTGCCGCAACCCCGTCGGCGAACCGCACGGCTTCCCTCACGTGCCGCACCCAGTACTCGGGCTCGGCCAGCTCGGTGCCCGCGATGCGCCCGGTCACGTTGGACACCACGGGAATGCGGGGCGCGGCGAACTCCAGCGCCGTCACGACGGCGCGGAAGTCCTCCCGCATCGGCTCCATCAACGGCGAGTGAAACGCATGGCTGACCGGCAAACGCTTAGTCTTGCGCCCCTGCCCGGCGAACCCGTCGGCGATCTGTCGAACCGCCTTCTCCTCGCCCGCGATCACCAACGCCCGCGGCCCGTTGATCGCCGCGATGGACACCACGTCGGTCGTTTCCACCTCCTGCTCGGTGGCCTCCACCGCGATCATGGCTCCACCAGCCGGAAGCGACTGCATGAGTGCGGCCCGCGCGTTGACCAGCTTCGCCGCGTCTTCGAGCGTCAACACCCCGGCGACGTGCGCGGCCGCGATCTCGCCGACCGAGTGCCCGCCGACGAAGTCCGGCTCGATCCCGAACGCCTCCGCGAGCCGGAACAGCGCCACTTCGATCGCGAACAACGCCCGCTGCGTGTTCCCGGTCTGGTTGAGCCGCTCCTCGTCCCCGCCCCACATCACGTCGCGGACATCAACGTGCTCCAGCACCGCGTCGAGCGCCTGCCGGAACACCGGGAACCGCTCGTACAGCTCCTTGCCCATCCCGATCCGCTGCGACCCCTGCCCGGAGAACAGCACCGCCAGCCTGCGCCGGCTCGCCTGCCCCTGCGCGACCTCAGCACCGTCCAGCAACACCGCCCGGTGCTCGAACCGCGACCGCCTCAGCAACGAGAACCCGACATCGAACGCATCAGCCTCGACCGCCCGAATCCGCTCGACCTGAGCGCGCAGCGAAGCGGAGGACTTCGCCGAAACAACGAGCGGGGCCCCCTTGGGGGGACGCGAGGTCCCCACTCCAATCGTCGCACGGGAGGCCGGCGATCCCGCGCCGACAAGATCGACAACTGCCGAGTTGTCCACAGCCGCCGAGTTGTCCACAGATTGCGTCGCGCCGCCCTGACCAGCACTTTCATTCGGTACGCTGGAAATTGGGGGGATCCCCGCGCCGGGCGCCGACGACGACGGCGCGGCCTCAAGAATGACGTGGGCGTTCGTGCCGCTGATGCCGAACGACGAGACGCCTGCCCTGCGCGCGCGGTCTGCTGACGGCCAGGGGGTGTTCTCAGTGAGCAGCGAGATCGAGCCCGCACTCCAGTCGACGTGTGACGAGGGAGTGGTGACGTTGATCGTGCGCGGCAGCAGCCCGTGCCGCAGCGCCATCACCATCTTGATCACACCGGCGGCACCCGCGGCGGCCTGCGTGTGGCCGATGTTCGACTTGATCCCTGCGTGCCAGGCCACCCACACCCGCGCCCTGTTCGCCGGCAAGGTGGGCCGCTACCGGCAGAACC
>NZ_JBEXPJ010000151.1:0-22227 GCF_040611995.1 Lentzea sp. NPDC006480 | reverse complement strand
GATCACCTGGGAGGAGTGCACGTTCCCCGGTGTCGCCGAGGAGACGGTCAAGAAGTTCAAGACCGTCAAGGGTGTCGCCTCCTCGACCGTCAGGGTGCGGTCCGGCGCACGGAACCGCAGGGAGTACGCGAGCGACTTCTTGCCCTCGCCCACCTGCTCACCCGTGTAGACGTCGAACAGGCGGATGTCCTCCAGCAGGTCGCCGGCCGAGGAACCGAGCACCTCGGACACCGACTGCACCGGCGTCGACGCGTCCACGACCAGAGCCACGTCCAGCAGCACCGGCGGGTACGGCGACACCATCGGGGCCGGGCGGTGGTCCTCCAGCGGCAGCGCGTCCAGGTCGAGCTCGAACGCCACCGTGCGCTTGGGCAGGCCCAGCGCCTCGACCACCTTCGGGTGCAGCTCACCGGCGTGGCCGACGGGCCAGTCGCCGACGCGCAGCTCCGCACAACGGCCGGGGTGCCACGGCAGCAGGTCCGACGCCACGACGCGCAACTGCACGCCGTACGCCTGACCGACCCGGCGAGCGGCCTCGACCGCGTCGGACCAGGTGGCCATGCGGCCCTTGCCCCACCAGCCGGCCAGCTCGCGGTGGCCCGTGAGCACACCCGCGACGTGCAGCGGCTGCTGCGGCAGTGCGGCCAGCAGCGAGGCCACCTCGGCCTCGGTCGGGCGGCGGTCGACACCCAGCGCCGGCACCGGAACCTGTTGCGCGCGCGGCAAAGTCACCTGCGCGATGTTGTACAGGGCGACGTCCTTGGCGCCACGGGCCAGGTTGCGCTGCAACGTCTCCAGCAGACCCGGCAGCAGCGTCGTCGCGAGGACGTTCTTGTCCGCCTCCAACGGGTTCAGCACGCCGACGGTGTTGCGGCGGACGTCGTCCGCCGACAGACCGAACGCGTCGAACACCGACGGGTCGATGAACGGGAACGGCTTGACCTCGATGAAACCGTCCTCGGCCAGCGTGCGCCACACCGTGCGGCGGCGGCGCTGCTGCTCGGTCAGGCCACGACCGGCCGGAGCGGGCGGCAGCGTCGAGGGAATCGTGTCGTAGCCCTCCAGCCGCAGCACCTCCTCGACCAGGTCGGCGGGCTGCACGAGGTCGGCACGCCACGTCGGCGGCACGGCCGTGACGATCGTCTGGCCGTCGTCCGACGTGGTCACGGAGACCTGGCAGCCGATCTGGCCGAGACGGCGAGCCGTGACACCACGGGCATAACGCACACCCGCGACGCGGTCCGGCAGGTCGATCGGCATCGACACGGGCTCGGGCAGGGTCGGCACACCGACGTCGGTGCGGCCCGGCTTGATCTGGCCCTCGGCGTAGTGGTTGAGCAGCTTGGCCGCCCGCTCCAGCGCCACCGGTGCCAGCGCCGGGTCGACCGTGCGCTCGAAGCGCTTCGCGGCCTCGGACGGCAGCTTGTGCCGGCGAACCGTGCGCGCGATGGACGCCGGGTCCCAGTTCGCAGCCTCCAGCAGGATGTCCGAGGACGAGTCCTGGACCTCCGTCGAAGCGCCACCCATGACACCGGCCAGCGAGATCACGCCGGAGTCGTCCGCGATCACGATGTCGTCGGGGTCGAGAGCGCGCACCGAGTCGTCCAGCGTCGTCAGCTTCTCGCCCGCGACCGCGCGCCGGACCTTCAGCGCACCCTGGATCGAGGCGGCGTCGAACGCGTGCAGCGGCTGGCCGAGTTCGAGCATCACGTAGTTCGTGATGTCGACCGGCAGCGAGATCGAGCGCATGCCCGCGAGCATCAGCCGGCGGCGCATCCACCACGGCGTCGGCGCGGTCGGGTCGACACCGGTGACGCGACGGGCCACGAAACGGGAGCAGCCGGTGCGGTCCTCGATGTGGACCGGCCACACCTCGCCCTCGGCCTCGGGGATCTCGACGACACCGGGATCGCCGAACGGCACGTCCAGCGCGCACGCGATCTCACGGGCGAGGCCGCGGACCGAGAACGCGTAGCCGCGGTCCGGGGTCGGCGCGAGCTCGATGACCGTGTCGGTGAGACCGAGCAGCTCCAGCGCGTCGTCGCCCGGCTGCGAGGTGCCGGTGGGCAGCACGAGGATGCCGGAGTGGTCGTCGCCGATGCCGAGCTCGTCGGAGGCGCAGATCATGCCCTGCGACACGCGGCCGTACGTCTTGCGCTCGGCGATCTCGAAGCCACCCGGCAGCACGGCGCCGGGCAGCGCGACGACGACCGAGTCGCCCTCGACGAAGTTCGTGGCGCCGCAGATGATGTTGTTCACCTGCTCGGGGCCGACCTCGACCTGGCAGTAGCGGATCGGCTTCTTGAACTCGGTGAGCTCCTCGATGGCGACGACGCGACCGGCGACGATCGGGCCGGTCACGGGACCGAGCGGGCTCACCTCCTCGACCTCGATGCCGATGCGGGTGAACGCGTCGGCGAGCTCGTCGGGTGTGGGGACTTCGTCGAAACCGAGGTGTTCGACCAGCCAGCTGACCGGGATGCGCACCGGATCAGGCCTCCGTTCCGAATGGCTGGGTGAAGCGGACGTCGCCCTCGACCATGTCGCGCATGTCGGGAAGACCGTTGCGGAACTGCAGGGTGCGCTCGAGGCCCATGCCGAACGCGAAACCGGAGTAGACGTCCGGGTCGACGCCGGTGGCGCGCAGGACGTTGGGGTTGACCATGCCGCAGCCACCCCACTCGACCCAGCCGGCGCCGCCCTTCTTCTCCGGGAACCACACGTCGACCTCGGCCGACGGCTCGGTGAAGGGGAAGAAGCTCGGGCGCAGACGGGTCTTCGAGTCCTCGCCGAACATGGCGCGCGCGAACGCGTCCAACGTGCCCTTGAGGTGGCCCATGGTCAGGCCCTTGTCGACCGCGAGGCCCTCGACCTGGTGGAACACCGGGGTGTGCGTCGCGTCGAGCTCGTCGGTGCGGAACGTGCGGCCGGGGCACACCACGTACACCGGCAGCTCGCGATCGAGCAGCGTGCGGGCCTGCACCGGCGAGGTGTGCGTGCGCAGGACGAGCGCGGAGTCGGCGGGGGCGATGTAGAACGTGTCCTGCATCGAGCGGGCCGGGTGGTCCTTGCCGAAGTTCAGCGCGTCGAAGTTGAACCACTCGGTCTCGAGCTCGGGCCCCTCGGCGATCTCGTAGCCCATGGCCACGAAGACGTCGCCGATGCGCTCGGCGAGGGTGGTGATCGGGTGGCGCGCGCCGCGGGGGAAGCGGTCCCAGGGCAGCGTGACGTCGACGGACTCCTCGCGCAGCACCCGCTCGTCGCGTTCGACCTGGAGCACGGCGTGGCGCTCGTCGAACGCGGTCTTGATCGCGGACTGCGCCTCGTTCACCCGCTTGCCGGCCTCGGCCTTCGCCTTGGGAGGCAGCGCACCGATCTCGCGGCGAGCCAGCAGCACGGGCGACCGGTCACCGAGGTGGCCGGGCTTGACCGAGGCGAGCGCCTCGAGGTCGGCAGCTCCAGCGAACGCCTCGCGCGCCTTCTGCACGGCCGCGTCGAGGTTCTCGGCCGACAGCGCCGCGACCTCCTTGGGGTCGTACGGGTCGTTGGCTCCGGACATGGTTGGACAACAGCTCCCAGTCTTAATTCCACCCGCGGACATCAGGTACTCAACAGACCGATCCTAGTGGGTGCGCTCTTGACCGCTCCCGGACGTTCCATTAAAGGGCGGCACCGGCCCCTCGCGGATCCCTAGGATGGGCGGCATCATGTCGCACACTTTCCGCGTCGACCTGCGCGGCATCATCGACCTGCTCAGCCACCACCTCTACAGCTCCCCTCGCGTCTACGTGCGGGAACTGCTGCAGAACGCCGTCGACGCGATCACGGCACGGCGTGAGCTCGACCCGTCGTGTCCCGCCGAGGTGACGATCACCTGCGGCCCGGAGCTGCGGATCACCGACACCGGCGTGGGGCTCACCGAGGACGAGGTGCACGAGCTGCTCTCGACGCTCGGCCGCACCTCGAAGCGCGATGAGCTGGGGTTTGCCCGTGAAGGGTTCCTCGGCCAGTTCGGCGTCGGCATGCTGTCGTGCTTTCTCGTCGCGTCTTCAGTGACGGTCATCACCCGGTCCGCTCGCGGTGGTGCGGGGGTGCGCTGGGAAGCGGATTCCAGCGGCAACTACACAGTGTCCGAAATGGACACCGCGGACGGTGTGCCGATCGGTACGACGGTCGTGCTGGCTGCTTCGCGCGGCAACGAGCACTGGCTCGAAGCGGACGTCGTGCGGCCGTTGGTCAAGGACTACGGCGATCTGCTCCCGGCCGTGGTGACGCTGGACGGCGAGACGGTCACGCGCGGCGAGCGGCCGTGGGATGACGAGGACGCGGACCTGTCGGCCTACTGCGAGCAGGTCTTCGGGTTCACGCCGTTCGAGGCGATCCCGATCGAGGTCGAGGCCGCTGGGCTGACCGGCGTCGCGTTCGTGCTGCCCGAGGGCGTGCATCCCGGAACGCGGCAGACGCACCGGGTCTACCTGAAGCGGATGCTGGTCGGTGACAACGTCGAAGGCCTGCTGCCGGACTGGGCGTACTTCGTGCGGTGCGTGGTCGACGCGTCCGCGATCCGGCCGACGGCGTCGCGCGAGTCGCTGTACCAGGACGAGACGCTGCTGGCGGTGCGGGAGGAGCTCGGCGAGCAGATCCGCGACTGGCTGATCAGGCTGGACGCGATCGAACCGCGCCGCGCCGGTGAGCTGCTGGCCGCACACCACCTCGGGATCAAGTCGCTGGCGCGGTCCGACGACGAGATGCTGCGGCTGGTCGAGCGCTGGCTGCCGTTCGAGACGACGGACGGCCCGGTGCCGCTGCGGCAGTTCCGGCGCAAGCACGGCGCGATCCTCTACATCCCGGACGTCGACGAGTTCCACCAGCTGGCGCCGGTCGCGGCCGCCCAGGGGCTGGGGCTGGTGAACGCCGGTTATGCCTACGACCTGGAGCTGCTGAACCGGCTGAGCGCGTTGGACGGTCCGTCCATCGCTCGTCGGGTGGCGCCAACCGAGCTGCTGGCGGCGCTGGCCGACCCGGAGCCGGACATCGAGACGGCGTTGCGGCTGCGGCTGTCCGAGGGCGCGGCGGCGCTGGACCGGCACGACTGCGACGCGGTGATCCGCGACTTCGACCCGGTCTCGTTGCCCGCCTTGCTGATCAGCAACGCCGAGCAGCAGCGCAAGCTCGACACCGAGCAGACCGCCGAGGAGGTCTCGGACCCGTTGTGGGCGGAGCTGCTGGGCCAGCTCACCGCGGACTCGGGGTCGGCGCGGGCGGAGCAGCTGGTGCTCAACTGCCGCAACCCGCTCGTGCAGCGGCTGGCGCGGCTCACCGACCCGGCACTCGTCGAGCTGACTCTGGAATCTCTGTACGTGCACGCCGTCCTGCAGGCGCGGCGGGCGATGCGACCGAAGGACACGGCGGCGCTCAACCGCTCGTTCCTGGAACTTCTGGACCGCGCTGTGGGGGGACGATGAACGACTTCACCAACGAGGACGCCGAAAAAGCGTTCATCGAGGCGTACCACATGCCCACGGGCATGCCGAAGCACGAGGCGCTGGAACGGGCCGCGCGCATGTCCGACGCGCTGGGTCACACGCCGCTCGGGGTGTCGTGCCGGATCGCGTTGCTCGACTCGGCCTACTACCTCTCGCGCTACGACCTGATGCTCGCGCCGTTCGCCTGGGCGTTGACGGCGCAGGAGAAGGACCCGGAAGCGTTCGACGACAACGAGCGGCACCGGCTGGACTGGGCGCACAAGTGGATCGGCAGCGGGCTGCGGCGTGACCCGCGGTTCTCGCTGGAGCAGATGCAGTCGGTGATCGGGCAGCTCGCGGACCGGTACGGGCAGCGCGGGTACTCGGTGCAGCCGGTGCACGGGGCGCGTGCCGAACACGCCTACCACGTCGGCGACATGGCCGGTCTCGCCGAGCACCTCGGGAAGTACCTGGCGACCGAACGCGGGCCGATGGCGGACTGCGCGGCGTGTGTGGTCGAGGAGCAGGTCTGGATGCTGGCACGACTCGGCCGGTTCTCCGAAGCCGCCGCGCACGGCTGGGAAGGGCTGTCGGGTGAGACCGGCTGTTCCACGCAGCCCCAGGGGATCCTGACCGCGCTGCTGTGGCCGTTGCTGGAGATCGGCGAGGTCGAACGGGCCGCGCACGCGCACACGACCGCATACCGGTTGATCAAGGAAGACGACATCACGTCGTACGTGCACGAGCACATCCGGTTCTGCGCGCTGACCGGGAACATCGCGCGCGGCGAGGAGATCCTGCGGCGGTCGCTGCACAAGGTGACCGCGGTGCAGCTGCCCGCGGACGAGATGTCGTTCGCGCAGTCGGCCTCCGTTCTGCTGCAACGTCTTCCCGCTGACACCGAGTTCGAGGTGCCTTCTGTCGGGACGTTGACGGCTGCCGAGCTGCTGTCGCGGCTTTCCACGCGTGCTGTGGAGCTGGCCAAGGCCTTCGACGCGCGGAACGGGACCTCGGCGTGGGTCACGCGGGTGACGGAGGCGTTGGAGCACGCCGACTACCCCGCTGTGCCGCTGGCGGTTCCGTCCGCGCCGGTGGTCGCCGTCGCCGAGGAGCCGGTCGTGTTCGGTGATCCCGTGGAGATCGCCGAGGCCATGGTGACGCTGTACGACCAGGGCGACTTCGTGAAGGCGCGGCGGATGCTCGACTCGCTGCCCGCGGACATGGACTCGTTGCTGCCGCCCGATCTCGCCGCGCACGCCGGGATCCGGCGGATGACGACGGGGCTGGTGCCGTTCTCCCCGGACGAGTTCGACGCGCTGCTCTCCGCGCTGCCGCACGATCTCGCGCTGCGGTACCGGGCGCGGATGGCGATCGGCGTGGAGGGCGGGCAGGAGATCGCCGAGCGGTGCCTGGCCGAGGCCGAGTCCGACTTCACCCGGTCGGTCGCGGCGTTGACGCTGGCCGAGCTGCTCGACGATGCGCACGCGCACGAGGCAGCCGCGGAGATGCTCGCCCTGGCATCCTCTTTGGACGTTCCGGAGCTGCGTGGGCGGGTGTTGGTCGAAGCCGCCGAACACCGTGCGCGGCAACAGGATCTCGAAGGTGCCTACACGGACATCTTGGCCGCCATGGCGGGCTCGTTGCCGGTGAGCGCGCGGTTCGAGGGCTTCCGGTTGCAGCTGCGGCTGGAGACCTTGCTGCGCCGGGTCGACGACGCGATGGCGACGGCGCGGGCGTTCGTGTCGGCGTTCCCGCTGCCAGAAGCCGCCGAGGCGCGCTGGTACCAGGTGGCGTCGATCCAGGAGCTGGACCAGGAAGCGGCCTGCCTGTCCGACCTCCGGGACGCCGTGGCGATCTCGCGCACGCACCTCTCCCCCGGCCACACCGCGCACTTCTGCTTCGCGTTGAGCGGCGGCTACGTGCAGATGGACCGGTTCGTCGAGGCGGCCGAGGTGCTGGAGGAGTCGCTGCGGCTGCTTCAGGACGGCCAGGACGACCTGCGGCTGCAGGTGGTGTTCCGGCTCGGGCAGGTGTGCCGCAAGCTGGGCGAACTCCCTGCCGCCGAACGGAATCTGCGCGAGGCGTCGTCGCTGCTGCCTCCCGAGGAGGTCGGCCGGCGGGCGTTCCTGCTGGACGCGCTCGCCTCGGTGCAGGTCCGCGCGCACAAGCACGAGGAGGCCATCGCGTCGTGGCGCGCGGCCGCCGGGTTGTGGCAGCAGGAGGGCGACATCTCGGAGGCGATCGGCTCGCTGATCGAGCTGGCGTCGGCGTTGCCGGACGAGGACGTCCACGAGACGCGCGCGGCCGTGGACGAGGCCGAGTCACTGCTCTCGTCGCTGGACGATCCGACCGAGGTGACGCGGCGGCAGGCGGAGATCACGGCGATCCGCGCGTGGGTGCACGGGCAGGCCGGGGAGTTCGCGCTGGCGATGAAGAACTACCGCGACGCCGAGGCGATGGTGGTCTCGTTGGGCGACGAGGGCTGGCGGGTGTTCATCGTGCTGCGTTCAGCGCATGTGCTGCTGGGTGCCGACGACGCCGAGGGCGCGGAGGCCGAGGCGCGCCGGGCGGCATCGCTGCTGCCCGACGACAACCAGGTCGCCAACGTCCTCTCCGTGCTCTCGGAGGCGTTGCAGCGCCAGAACAAGCCCTCCGGCACCGATCCGCTCGTGCGTGAGCTGACCGCCCGGCTCGACTGATTGATGAAGGGAGCGTTCATGAACGTGAGGTTTGTGAACGCTCCCTTCATCACGCTTTCAGTGCCTTCTCGTAGGCGACCTCGAAAGCCTCGTCCGCCGGCACCGCGATGTGCGGGACCACGCCGACGGCTTCCCAGTTGGTGCCGGAGATCGGGTTGATCGAGCGGCCGTTCGGGACCGCCGACTTGAGGTGCGGGCCGACCCGGTAGCGGCTGCCCGGGTGGGCGCCTCCCCTGGTGGTCTCCCCGATGAGGGTGGCGCGCTTGGTCTGCTGGAGGTTGTAGCTCAGTTCCTCGGCGGCGGAGAACGTTCGGCTGCTGGTCAGGACGTAGATCGGCTTCTTGCCGCCGAACTTCGGGCCCGGCACGTGCGGCAGCGTCCAGTACTGCTCGGTCTTGTCCTGGGGGCGGTCGTAGATGTCGTTGAGGTGGAAGCGCTCGTCGAACAGGTAGCTGCAGATCAGCGCCACCGTGTTCGGGTCGCCGCCGACGTTGTCGCGCAGGTCGATGATCAGCGCGTCGGTGTGGGCGATGAGGTTCATGGCCGCGGTGACGGCGGGCGTGGCGATCTCGGCGTCGTGCAGCATGCGGAGCTTGAGCAGGCCGATGTTGCCCTCAAGACGCTCGATCTTGGTGATGCCGAACGCGTCCTGCTCCGCTTCCTTCTGGTACGCGACCATGTCAAAGGCGAACTGCTCACCGTTGTCCGGGACCTCGGCCTCGCTGTAGAGCAGGCGCAGGTGCTTGTCGCCGTTGACCGACTGCAGGTCCTTCGTGACGCGGGCCGCGAACTCCTCGTCGTCCGTCGCGTCCGCGTAGGCGCCCTCGGCCAGCCGGGTGCGCAGGACGGTGGCGATCTCGGCGGCCGTGTCCGGGAAGACGTAGTAGGAAGCGAGCTGGGAGCACAGGAGTTCGATCTCTGGTTCGCGCACCGGCACACGATACGAGACGCACTGCGAACCGCGAGGGGATTTTCGGCGTGCTTGCTGGTGTGTACCCCGACTGGGAGTTCGACCACATCGACCCGTCGCTCGCCAACCCGTTGAACGAGGTGCTGGCGAGCCTGCGTTCCCGGTGCCCTGTCATCGACTCCACCGCGCACGGTGGGTTCACGGCGGCACTCACCTACGACACGATCAAGCAGATCCTGGGAGATCACTCGACGTACAGCTCTGTCGACGGCATCGCGATCCCGCGGCTGACGATGACCGGGAAGCCTCCCATCGACTTCGACCCGCCGCTGCACACGATGTACCGCAAGATCCTGCAGCGGCACTTCACGCGTGCGGCCGTGGCGCAGTACGACGACACGTTGCGGACGTTGGTGCGGCACCGGATCAAGGAGCTGCTCGCGGCCGGGTCCTTCGACCTGGTGCCGGCGCTCGCGCACTACCTGCCGCCGGCCGCGATCGCGTTGATCCTGGGCATGCCTCCCGAGGACGGAACGCTGTTCCTCGGGTGGGTGGACAGGCTGTTCCTGGCCGCGCGCACCGGGCAGCGGGAGGACGGTGACCTGGCACTGACGGAGTTCAAGAGCTACATCGCCGCACAGCTGGACCGGCAGCGAGCGGCCGGGGCGGACACGGTGGCACTGGCGATCGCGGACGGGACGGTGGACGGGCGGCCGTTGTCGTCCGAGGAGCAGATCGGGATGTTCGTGTTCCTGATCATCGCCGGGCACGAGACGACCGTGCACGGGCTCAGCGCGATGCTCTGGTTCCTGGCTTCCGCGGACGGGTTGCGCGAGCGGGTGCTCGCGTCGCCGTCGTTGATCCCGCGGATGGTCGACGAGTGCCTGCGGATCGAGGCGCCGGTGGTGGGGATCGCGCGGACCAGGGTGCCGGACGGGCGGCGGGTGCTGGCGGTGCTCAACGCGGCGAACCACGACCCGGCGGTTTTTGCCCGGCCGACGGAGTTCAGCTGTGAGCGCGACCGGAATCCGCACCTGGCGTTCGGGTACGGCGTGCACCGGTGCGTGGGCGAGCATCTCGCGTTGCTGGAGATGCGGATCGTCGCCGAGGAGGTGCTGGAGCTGATGCCGGACTACCGGTTCGCGCCCGGCTTCAGTCCACAGTGGAGCGGCGGGAAGATGACCCGGGGCATCGAGTCACTTCCTGTTCAGCTGCGCTGATCGCGCGCCGAGGCGTAGAGGCAGACCGCGGCGGCCGTCGCGAGGTTGAGGCTTTCGGCGGCCCCGTACAGCGGCACCTTCAGCGAGGTGTCGAGGCTCGCGAGGACGTCATCCGGCAGGCCGTGGGCCTCGCTGCCGAACACCCACGCGGTGGGCTGCTTCAGGTCGCCCTTCACCGAGGCCTCGACGAGGTCGTCCTCGGCATAGCCGTCGGCGGCGACGAGCCTGAGGCCCGCTGCGCGGCACGCGGCGAAAACCTCTGCGGCGTCCCGGGAACGCGCGATCGGCAGGTGGAAGAGCGAGCCGGTGGAGGCGCGCACGCACTTGCCGTTGTGCGGGTCGACCGTGTCGCCCGCGAAGATCACCGCGTCGGCTCCGGCCGCGTCCGCCACGCGCGTGACGGTGCCCGCGTTGCCGGGGTCCGAGACGCCGTAGAGAACCGCAACGAGCTTCGGGGTGCCTTGCAGGGCGTTTTCGAGTGGCTGCGGGACGGCGTCGACGACCGCGATGATGCCTTGGGGCGTCACGGTTTCCGACAGCGACTCGGCGGCCTTGTCGGTGACCTCACTGATCCGGATGCCGTGGTCCTGCGCGGCCTGGAGCAGCTCGGGGTTGCGGTCCGCTGCCGTCTGCGTGACGAAGAGCTCGTGCACCACGCCGTTTTTCCAGGCGAGCGCTTCACGTACGGCCTGGGCCCCCTCGACGAGGAAGCGACCGGCCTTGTCCCGGCCCTGACGGCGGGTCAGGTGGCGCGCAGCAACGACCCGAGGCGTCCGTTCGGTGAACGGAGCTGCCTCGGGTCGTTGTCCGTACTGGCTCAGGCCTGGTCCCCGGCCGGAGCGTTCACGTCGGCGGGCAGAGCGCCGCGGGCGATCTCGACGAGAGCCGAGAAGGCGTTGGCGTCGTGCACGGCGAGGTCCGCGAGGATCTTGCGGTCGACCTCGACGCCACCAAGGCGCAGGCCCTGGATGAGACGGTTGTAGGTCATGCCGTTCGCGCGGGCAGCGGCGTTGATCCGCTGGATCCACAGCTTGCGGAAGTCGCCCTTGCGCGCACGCCGGTCGCGGTACGCGTAGTTGAGCGAGTGGAGCACCTGCTCCTTGGCCTTGCGGTACAACCTCGAGCGCTGGCCGCGGTAACCGCTGGCGAGCTCAAGGGTGGTACGGCGCTTCTTCTGGGCGTTCACAGCCCGCTTGACGCGTGCCACGGGTCCATCCTGTCGATCTCATGGGGGGCCAGGGGTCGGGGCCCTGTGCCCCCGAAATTAGCTAGGGGATACGAAGCGGGTCAGAGACCGAGCAGCTTCTTGATGCGCGGCGCGTCGTGCTCCGACACAACCGCGGTGCCGCTCATGCGACGCGTCACCTTGCTGGACTTCTTCTCCAGGATGTGGCGCTTGCCGGCCTTCTCCCGGAGGATCTTGCCGCTGCCCGTGACCTTGAAACGCTTCGAGGTCCCGCTGTGCGTCTTGTTCTTCGGCATTTCCGTCCTCGTCTCGTGCTACCCACCGGGTCGGGGGCGGGGCAATGCGTCCTACTCGGCGGCTTCGGCGACGTCGTCACCCTCGACGGCGTCGTCCTGGTCCTGCTTCGCCGAACGCGGCTTGATGTTCTTGTGCGGCGCCAACACCATGATCATGTTGCGGCCGTCCTGCTTCGGGTTGGACTCCACGAAGCCGAGCTCCGCGACGTCCTCCGCCAACTTCTGCAGCAACCGGTAGCCGAGCTCGGGGCGCGACTGCTCTCGACCGCGGAACATGATGGTCACCTTGACCTTGTTCCCGTGCGAGAGGAAGCGGGCCACGTGGCCCTTCTTCGTCTGGTAGTCGTGCGGGTCGATCTTCGGCCGGAGCTTCTGCTCCTTGATCACAGTCAGCTGCTGGTTCCGACGAGACTCGCGAGCCTTCTGCGCCGTCTCGTACTTGAACTTGCCGTAGTCCATGAGCTTGCAGACCGGCGGTCGAGCCTGCGCGGCGACCTCGACGAGGTCCAGATCCGCTTCCTGCGCGAGTCGGAGCGCGTCCTCGATGCGAACGATCCCGACCTGCTCGCCGTTCGGCCCGACCAGTCGGACCTCAGGCACGCGGATGCGGTCGTTGATGCGCGGCTCGGTGCTCACAGGAGCACCTCGGTTCGAGGGACTTGTCATTCACGTCCTTTAAGACTCGTTTGCGCCAAAAACAAGAGCCCCGTCGTCGATGACGACAGGGCCCGCTTCCGACCGATCACAAACCTGCCTGCTCGGACGCCCGTGCGCCCTGACTGCCAGGATGACCGGACCCGGCCACCTCAAGAAGCGGTGATCGCGGGTGGGAGCGGGGCTCCACTTGCCGCTCTCGCACTAACGAGAGCTGGTCGCGTCAGAAATACTAGCAGACGCGGTTGTCAACCCCCGAATCGCGGCCGTGTGACGTCGGCTTGCTTGAATGTCGGGGTGACCGATCCGCTTGAAGACAGTGTCCGCGACCTGGGTGATGTCCCCAGCATCGAGGTGATCAGCCGGGCGGCCGTGATGCTGCTGTCCGCCGCCGCCGAACGCCTCGGCCTGGCCGACCCGGACCCGGACAACTCGCCGCGCCGCGACCTGGACGAGGCGCGCCGCCTGATCACCGCCCTGGCCGGCCTGATCACCGCGTCCGGCGAGTACCTCGGCCCGCACGCCGCGCCGCTGAAGGACGGTCTGCAGTCGGTGCAGCGGGCGTTCCGCGAGGCCTCGGTCGTGCCCGACGAGCCCGGCCAGGGTCCCGGCGAGAAGTACACCGGTCCCGTCTACTGATCCGCTCGCACCACGACGGGTTCCCACGGCTCGGCCCTGATCTGGAACACCGCGCTCGCCCGCTGCCCGGTCGCCGCCCTGAAGGTGATGGCGCTGCCGTTGTGCAGCGGGCCGAGCGCGAGGTGCTCGGCCGGCGGTTCGTCGTACTGCGACAGGCCCAGCACCCGGCTGCCCGGCACCACGGAGACCGTCAGCTCCTCGATGACCGCGGGCCCGCCGAAGTAGCTGAGCCGGAACTCGTCGGGCGCGCCGGGCGTGATGGCGAACGTCGGCATGCCCCGGCGCATGCGTTCGGCGTTGAGGCTCTCGGTCAGCTCGTTCACCTGCTGCGTTGCCTGCTGGGCGGTGAGCTGGGCCTCGTCCGCGAGCATCCGGGACGCCTCGGCGGCTTCCTGGGCCTGCTCGGCCGCCTCCTGAGCCTGGTTCGCCGCCTTCTTGGCCTCGTCCAGCGCGGTCTTGGCCTGCAGCGCACTCGTCGTGGCCTGCTCGACGGCTCTGCGCGCCGCCTGCGCCTCGTCGTACGCCTGCTTGGCCGCGTCCTGGGCGTTCCTGGCCTCTCGCGCCTGCCACAACGAGATGGCCACGGCGCACATCGCCACGACGGCGGCGATCACCGCGAGCGCGATCATGCCCGCACCCCCAGCGCCGCGAGCTGACGTTTGGCCAGCTCCTCGATGACGTCGAGGTCGCCTGTCCGCCACGCCACCGCGGGGTCGCCGTCGAACTTGGCGAGCTCTCGCGGTTTCAGGCTGGTAAGCGCTCTCAGGGCGAGCAGATCGGGCTTGTTCCTGAGCTTGGCGGTGTTGGCGGCTTTCAGCGCGTACCTGACGCGGACCGGCAGCCACGTGATCAACAGGAACAGGACAGGGATCGTGATGAGGGCCACCTGAAGCCAGAACGCGGTGTCCTGCACCACCCCGATCTGCGTGTTGCCGACCCCGATCAACGTCTCGCCGGCCTTGGTGCCGTTGCCGAGCGCCCCGGACAGGTCGTCGCCGACCAGCGGAATGCCGCGCGCCTTGCCGGCCGCGTTGGTGAAGACGTCGCGGATGTCGCCGCCCGCGTTGACCAGGCCGTCGCCGGGGGCTCTCAGTTCGAGGACCCAGTCGTGGGCGGTGGTGGCCACCCAGATCCAGATGGCCACCCACGCCACGGCGAGGAGGTCGGCGATCAGCTGACGCGTGAGCCTGGCAGGTCTGTCCGCGTACCACTTCATACGCGGGATGTTGCCATGGAAAGGATCTGCGACCGAAGAGAGCAGGTGGACCGTGCACCGGGCCGCCTGCTCCGTCAGCGCTTTTCGTCGAGGACGTAGAACTTCATGACCCAGGCACGCTGCTCCTCGGGGGACCCGGCCGAGCCGATGTCGGCGGGATCGAAAATGTCGACCCGCTCCCCTGACAGCAGGCTGAACTTCGGCCAGATCAACGGCACGATCGACGAGGTCGCGCTCTACCAGCACCCGCTGGGCGAGTCCGCGGTCAAGTGGCGGTCCGCGGCACCCGCCTCGGCCGATCCGGCGCTGCGGTGCCAGACCGCCGCACCGATCATCGTGCGGCACGCCGACACGAGCCTGGGACTGCGGGCGCACCGGTCCCGGCGGCCGCGTGTACGAGTTTCACGCCGGAAGGCGAGATCAACAAGTTCGTCTGGACCGCCACCGGGCGGAAGGACGGCGAGGTGGGCGCCGGCGTAGCTACTGGCTCAGCAGGCGGGCCCAGTGCTCGCCCGTCTGCTGACCGATCCAGTCGCCGTACAGCAACGCCCACCGGCGACTCGGTTCCGCCCAGAACTCGTTGACCAAGGCCACAGCGTCTTCTTCGCTGTGGCCTTGACGTTTCAGGGCCTCGGCGGTGTCGGCCATGACTTTCGCCTGCTCGTCGTTCGAGGCGTACCGGAAGCCGGTCTTCCCGGTGCTCAGCAACATCAACGGCTGGTCGTCGTCCTCGAACCCGGCCATGACCGGCGCGTCGGTGAACAAGGTGACGTGCGAGCTCACCGGAATGACGTCGTCGTACGGCTCGGAGATCGCGAACAGCGCCGTGGCCGGGCGATCAACTGCCCTCAGGCAGGCCCGCGCGTAGGCCAACGAGATGGCGAACAAGTCGGCCAGCTCGTCCTGACGCGGGATCTCCAGGCTGTCGCCGTGCTCGGCAGCGGCGGCCAGAGCATCCGGCAGGGTCACCTCACCGGGCCTGATCGCGTGCAGCGCGGCCCGCATCCGGAAGTTGGCCTTCTCCGAGATCAACCGCGTGCCTCCGGGAACGGGAAGGGGCACGCCCCCGGACGGAGGCGTGCCCCAGCAAAGCACCTGCCGATCTGGGTGCGCGAGTCGAAGCGCCCAGACGGTCCGGAGGACGGATCAGTCGACGACGGCCAGCGCGTCGATCTCGACCAGCAGACCGGCCGGGAGTCCTACGTAGACGGTCGTGCGGGCCGGCGCCGGCTCGGTCACGAACTCGCCGTAGACCTCGTTCAGTTCCGCGAAGTGCGCGGTGTCGGTGAGGTAGACGCGGATCATCACCACGTCGTCGATGGACGCGCCACCGGCGGCGAGCACCGCGTGCAGGTTCGCGAACGTCTGCCGCGTCTGCTCGGCAACGGTCGTGCCGACGATCTCACCGGTCTTCGGGTCGAACGCGACCTGGCCGGCCACCTGCAGGATGTTGCCCTTGCGCACACCCTGCGAGAACTTCGCCACCGGCTGCGGCGCGTCGGCGGTCTTGATCTCAACCTTGGACAACGGATTTCCCCTTAACTGTGTTCAACTTCTGGGAACGTAACCGCACTCGATGGACGCGGCTTCTGCAGTGGCCAGCAAGTCGGGAAGGTGGGACAGCAGCCCGTCGAAGTCGAGCAGCACCTTGGGCACCGACATCGACACGGCCGCGAGCACCTCACCACGCGAACCCTTGATCGGGGCCCCGATGCAGTGGATGAAGTCCTCGTGCTCGGCGTTGTCGACGGCGTACCCGTTGGCGCGCACGCGATCCAGCTCCGCGAGATACGCGGCCGGGCCGGTGATGGTGTTCGCCGTCAGCCGCGGGAACTCCATCGACGCCATGATCTTCTGCAACGCCGGCGCGGGCAGGTCGGCGAGCAGGATCTTCGCCACGGCCGTGCAGTGCAACGGCGCGCGGCGGCCGATGCGCGAGTACATGCGCATCTGGTGCCGTGACTCGTACTTGTCGATGTAGATCACCTCACCGTCCTCGTAGGACGCGAGGTGGACGGTGTGACCCAGGCGGGCGTTGAGATCGCGCAACGCGGGCTCGGCGGCGCGGCGCACGTCGCGTTCCTCCAGAGCGAGGTTGGCGAGGTCGAACAACGCCGTGCCCAGACGGTAGTGGTGCACTCCGTCGCGCTGCACGAACCGGTGCGACTCCAGGGTGCGCAACAACCGGAGCGTCGTCGACTTGTGCACGCCGATCACGCCGGACAGCTCGTCCAGCGTCTTCGGGCCCGTCGCGAGCTGGCTCATCAACGTGAGCGCGCGGTCGAGGCTCTGGCTCATCTACTCCTCCAGGCGGGCGGACGCCCAGGTCTGCGGGTCGGCGTGCAGCAGCGGATCTGTCACGTCGTCCGGCAAAGGATCTCCGACGTCCTCGGCGGTGAGCAAAGCGGCGGCCGCCTGCAGGTGGCCCGCGCGCAACCGGACCGACGCCGTCTCCCCCGCCAAGGTAGCCGCCAGGAACCCCGCCGCGAACGCGTCGCCCGCGCCGACCGGTTCCACAACCTCGACCTTCAGCGCCGGTTCGAAGTACGACGAACCGCCTTCCAGCAGCGTCGCACCCTCCGCACCCTGCTTCACGACCAGCGCGGACGGGCCGGGCAGCAGCTTGCGGAGTCTGGCCGGGTCACCCGTCCCCCACACCAGTTCGGCTTCGTCGGAGCCCGCGAGCACGATGTCGGCCATGTCCGCGAGCTCCCGCAGCACGCGCGGGTCGCGGTCGGCCCACAACGCGGGCCGCCAGTTCAGGTCGAACGAGATCTTGAACCCGTGCCTCGGGCGCCTGAGCAGTTCCCGCATCATGGCGAGGCACGAATCGGACAAGGCGGGCGTGATTCCGCTGAGGTGCACCAGCTTCACCTCGCCGAGGCCCAGCCGGTCGATCATCTCCAGCCCCATGCCCGACGCCGCCGAGCCGCGCCGGTAGTAGCGCACCGGGCTGCCGTTCGGCGAGGCCTCCTTGACGTAGAGGCCGGTCGGGCGAGTGGGGTCGATCCGCACCCGCGAGGTGTCGACGCCGAAGCCGCTCACCGCGTCGAGCACCGCGAGCCCGAACGAGTCGTCGCCGACCGCGCTGACCCACGACGACCGGACGCCGAGGCGCGTGAGGTGGACGGCGACGTTGGACTCGGCGCCCCCGACGGCCCGGTGCCAGGTGCGCACCAGATGCACAGGACCGGGTTCAGCCGGAACCATCATCACCATGGTCTCGCCGAGACACACGACACCGCCGACGTGTTCGAACCGCATGCGTGCTCCAGAGGTGTTCGTTGACGGCGGCGCTACCGAATGCTACACACTCCAGCATCACATCGCGCAATGGGAGTTGCAAAATATGCAACATCTGATGGAGATGGACCTCTCGGCCGTCGCGGAGATCCGTTCCGAACGCATCGACTGGCGGTTCAAGGGCCTGCCGTCGAGCACGTTCGGGTCGACCATCGGCGAGGTCGCGGACCAGCGACTGGACCTCTTCGCCGACGAGTTCGTCGGGCCGCTCGTCGTGCTGGACGCGGACGCGTTGACGCACAACCTGACGACGATGGCCAAGTGGTGTGCCAACCACGGCGTGCAGCTCGCGCCGCACGGCAAGACGACGATGGCGCCGCAGCTGTTCCAGCGGCAGATCGAGCACGGGGTCTGGGGCATCACCGCGGCCAACGCGTCGCAGCTGCGCGTCTACCGGGCGTTCGGGGTCTCGCGGATCCTGCTGGCGAACCAGCTGCTGGATCCGGGGGCGCTGCGCTGGCTGGTCGCCGAGCTGGACCACGACCCGCGGTTCGAGTTCAGCTGCTGGGCCGACTCCGAGGCCGGCGTCGCGTTGATGAGCGAGACGCTGCAGGAGCTGCAGGCGTCACGGCCGGTCGACGTGCTGGTCGAACTGGGTGCTCCCGGCGGGCGGACCGGTGCGCGCGATCTGGAGACGGCTTTGGCCGTGGCCCGTGCGGTGGACCAGAGTCCGGTACTGCGACTGGCGGGCGTGAGTGGCTATGAAGGCGCGTTGGCGCACGACGCTTCCGAGTCCTCACAGTCCATTGTGGACCGGTACTTGACCGACCTGCGGACGCTGGTGCTGCGGATGGCCGACGCGGGCATGCTCGACGAGCTGGACTCGGTGATCGTCACCGCCGGTGGCAGCGCGTACTTCGACCAAGTGGCGGCGACGTTGACGCAGCCGTGGCCGATTCCGGTGAACCCGGTGCTGCGCAGCGGTGCGTACATCACGCACGACGACGGCTTCTACCGCGGGATCTCGCCGTTCTCCCGGATCGACGGAGTGGAGCCGTTCCGGAGCGCCTTGCGCGCGTGGGCCCAGGTGACGTCACGGCCGCAGCGCGACCTGGCGTTGCTGACGATCGGCAAGCGCGACGCGTCGTTCGACGAAGGTCTGCCGGAGCCGCAGCTGGTGCGCCGCCGTGATGGTGCGGTCGCGCCGCTGACCCAGGCGCGGGTCTCCGCGCTGAACGACCAGCACGCGTTCCTCCAGCTCGGCGCCGAGGCCACGGTCCGGGTCGGCGACTGGGTCGGGCTCGGGCTTTCCCACCCCTGCACGGTGTTCGACAAGTGGCAGCTCATCCCGGTCGTCGAGGGCACGACCGTGGTCGACCTGATTCGCACCTACTTCTGAGGGGAGTGCTCCGATGGACGACGTCGTCCTGCGCGGACCGCTGATCGCCGACGGCACCGGCACGCCCGCCCACCGCGCGGACGTGTCCATCAAGGACGGTGTGATCGCGTCGATCGGTCACGGGCTTTCGGGCACCCGGTCGATCGACGCGGACGGGCTGGTGCTCGCGCCGGGGTTCATCGACATGCACTCGCACTCAGATCTGCGGATCCTGGCCGAACCGGACCACCTGGCGAAGGTCTCGCAGGGTGTCACGACCGAGGTGCTCGGCCAGGACGGGCTGTCGTACGCGCCGGTGAACGACGAGGTGCTCGCCACGCTGCGCGGTCAGCTCGCCGGGTGGAACGACGACCCGCCCGGCTTCGACTGGAACTGGCGCTCGGTCGGCCAGTACCTCGACCGGCTCGACCAGGGCATCGCGGTGAACGCGGCTTACCTCGTCCCGCAGGGAACGCTGCGAATGCTGGCTGTGGGCTGGGAAGACCGGCCGGCGACCGACGCCGAGATGCTCGTCATGAAGAACGAGCTGGCGAAGTCGTTGGTGGAGGGCGCTTTCGGCATGTCCTCCGGGCTCACCTACACGCCCGGCATGTACGCGGAGACGTCCGAACTCGTGCAACTGTGCGAGGTCGTCGGCAACTACGGCGGCTTCTACAGCCCGCACCACCGCAGCTACGGCGCGGGCGCACTGGAGGCGTACGCCGAGATGGTGGACGTGTCGAAGAGATCCGGCTGTCCGCTGCACCTCGCGCACGCCACGATGAACTTCCCGGTGAACAAGGGCCGCGCGCCCGAACTGCTGGCTTTGCTGGACGACGCGATCGCCGCGGGTGCGGACATCAGCCTCGACACCTACCCGTATCTGCCGGGCGCCACCTATTTGAGTGCACTGCTGCCGTCGTGGGCGACGGAAGGCGGACCGGACAGGGCGCTGGCGAGGTTGTCCGATGTGGACACCCGCGAGCGCATCCGGGAGGAGATCGAGGAGATCGGCTCGGACGGCTGCCACGGCGTGCCGGTCGACTGGGACTCCATCGAGATCAACGGTGTCCGCGACGAACGCAACGCGCACCTCGTCGGCGCCAGCGTGCTGCAGTCGGCGGCGCGGCTGGGGCGCAACCCGGCCGACCTGTACTTCGACGTGTTGGTCGACGAACGCCTGGGTACCTCCTGCCTCATGCACGTGGGCCACGAGGAGAACGTGCAGGCGATCATGAAGCATCCGGCGCACACGGGCGGCAGCGACGGCCTGCTCGTGGGCGACCGGCCGCACCCGCGCGCGTGGGGCACGTTCCCCCGCTACTTCGCGCGCTATGTCCGTGAACTGGGCGTGCTGAGCCTGGAGGAGTGCGTCGAGCACCTCACCGGCCGAGCTGCCAAGCGTTTGCGGCTCACCGACCGAGGTCTGGTCCGCGAGGGTTTCGCGGCCGACCTGGTGCTGTTCGACGCTTCGACGATCGCCGACACGGCGACGTTCGACCAGCCTCGGCAGCAGGCCGCCGGCATCCCGTACGTGTTCTGCAACGGGGTGACGGTGATCGACGACGGAACCGCCACCGGCGCATTGCCAGGCCATTCACTCAGGAGCCGCCCGTGATCCACTGGTTGCAACACTCAACAGGGGGCTTGCTCACCCTCGCGGTAGTCAGCATCGCGGTGCTGTTGCTGCTCATCATCAGGTTCAAGGTCGAGCCGTTCATCGCGTTGATCGTCGTCGCGCTCGGCGTGGCCCTGGCTGCGGGCGTGCCGACGGAGACGCTGGTCGGGTCGGCGCAGAAGGCCTCGGACTCGTTGCTGGAGAAGGGCTTCGGCGGCATCCTCGGCCACATCACCGCGATCATCGGGCTCGGCACGTTGCTGGGCGCGATCCTCGAGGCGTCCGGTGGCGCGCAGGTGCTGATGGACAAGCTGATGACCGCGTTCGGCGAGAAGCGCGCACCGGTCGCGATCGGCCTCGCCGGCCTGATCTTCGGCGTGCCGGTCTTCTTCGACATCGGCATCTTCGTGCTCGCGCCGCTGGTCTACGTGGCGGCGAAGCGGTCCGGCAAGTCGATCGTGCTGTTCAGCATGCCGTTGCTGGCGGGCCTTTCGGTCATGCACGCGTTCATGCCGCCTCACCCGGGACCGGTGGCGGCGGCCGGTCTGCTCAAGGTGTCGCTCGGCTGGATCATCATCATGGGTCTCGCGGTGGCGATCCCGTCGTGGTTCGTCGGCGGCATCCTGTACTCGTACTGGATCGGCAAGCGCATCAACGTGCCGGTGCCGGAGGAGATGCTGGTCGCGGCCGAGGCCGCTCGCGCGGAGAACGGTGACCGCGAACCGCCGTCGCTCGGTCTGGTGCTGTCGATCATCGGCCTGCCACTGGTGCTGATCCTCGCCGGCACGTTCGGCTCGATCCTGCTGCAGAAGGGGTCGCGGCCGTACTCGATCGCGACGTTCTTCGGCACGCCCGCGGTGGCGTTGACGATCGCGGTGCTGCTCGCGTTCTGGCTGCTGGGGTTCCGGCGCGGCATGACGCGGGACAAGATCGCCGAGATGGCCGGCGCGTCGCTGCGTCCGGTCGCGATGATCCTGCTCGTGGTCGGTGCCGGTGGCTTCTTCGGCGCCGTGCTCGCCGCGACGGGCATCGGCAAGACGCTGGCGGGCGAACTTTCGGACCTCGGCCTGCCGGTGATCGCGTTGTCCTACGTGATCAGCTGCGTCATCCGGATCGCGCAGGGTTCCGCGACCGTCGCGATCGTGACGACCGCGGGCATCGTGGCGCCGGTGCTGGCGGACCTGAACTACTCGCAGCCGCAGCTCGCGCTGGTCGTCATGGCCATCGCGTCCGGTTCGATCATCGCCTCGCACGTCAACGACGGCGGGTTCTGGATCGTGTCGCGGTACTTCGGGCTGTCGGTGAAGGAGACGCTGCAGTCGTGGACCGTGCTGGAGACCATCCTCTCGGTGGTCGGTTTCGTGGTCGCCGGGCTGCTCAGCCTGGTCGTCTAATCAGACATAACTCAACAAGTTCGAACGCTTGACATCACGAGCCCCGCGTCTCAGGATCGGCGCATTGTTCATTTGTGTTTGATGTGGACGGGGCCCGCATGAACAACACGGAGGTCGTGCACCTGCACGACGCCACCTCCAGCGTGGTGATCGACGTCCGGGGCACCGGGCTGCCGGTCGTCACCCACTGGGGGCGAACGCTCGGAGACGTCGGCCAGGATGCCCTGCGCACCCTGGCCCCCGGGGTGTTCTGGCCAGAAGACAACAACAAACACCAACAAAAGGGGAAAATAACTCGGCTAAACAAAG
>NZ_JBEXPJ010000150.1:0-22350 GCF_040611995.1 Lentzea sp. NPDC006480 | reverse complement strand
ACACGAACCCGATCGTGCGTGCCCGCAGCGCCGACAAAGCGTTGTCCGACAACGTGGATATGTCGTGCCCGTCGAAGATCCGCTGCTGCTCGTGTGCACCAACAGCAAACGCGACGTCTGCTGCGCGCTGTACGGGCGCCCGATCGCCACCGCGCTGAACCTCTGGGAGTGCACCCACACCGGCGGGCATCGGTTCGCGCCCACCGGCGTGCTGCTGCCGACCGGTCACCTGTACGGACGACTCGACCACCAGCTGGCGCAGCGCGTGGTCACCGAGGGCATCATGGCCGACCGGTGCCGGGGACGTTCCTGCTTCACCCCGCGCGGCCAGGTCGCGGAGGTCGCCGTGCGGGCGCAGATCGGCGAGACCCGCGACGTGCTCACCGTCGTCGGCGAGACCGAGGACTCCGCGACCGTGCGGCACACCGACGGCCGCGAGTGGCGGGTGGCGCTGACCGAGCAGCCCGTACCGCCGCGGCCGGCGAGCTGCGGGAAGTCCCCCGACATCGCGATCGCCCTGGTCGCCACCGCGGTTGACCAGCTCGTCGAGGTCTGCCGATAACGTCGATCAGGTGCCCACCCTGATCCACCTCAACGGCCCCACCGGCGTCGGCAAGTCCACCATCGCCGCCCGCTACGCCGCCGCTCACCCCAAGACGCTCAACCTCGACGCCGACGAGATCGTCCGGCTCGTCGGCGGCTGGCAGGACGACTTCTTCGGCACCGTCGACCTCGTCCGGCCGCTCGCGATCACCATTGCGCAGCACCACCTGGCGTCCGGGCACGACGTCGTGATGCCGCAACTGGTGAACAGGCACGACCAACGCGACCTCTTCGCGCAGGCCGCGCGATCCGCAGGCGCGGACTACCGGGAGCTCGTGCTGCTCGCCCCCGCCGAGGTCGCCGTCGAGCGGTTCCGGGAACGGGCGCACCACATCGACGCTGTGGTCGAGAAGCTCGGCGGGGAGGCGTTGATCAACCGGGTCTGCGGGCAGTTCGCCGCCTACGTCACGCCCGAGTCGCTCGTCATCCAGACCGCGGGCCAGGACCTGGGCGAGACGTACGAAACGGTGATCGCGGCCCTGACCCGGTGGGTAGCGTGATCGTCATGGGTCCCCTGCTGAGCACGCATCCCGTGCACCGAAGACGCTTCGGCGGCCTGGTCGCGCTGACCGTGTCGCTGATCTGCTCGCTGCTGGTCGTGCTCGCGTTCGTCCTCGACTTCGACGGCGCCCAACTCGCGCTGCTCGCCTTCGCGTTCCCCCTGCTGATCTCCGTGCCCGCGGCCGTGGTGATGCTGCGCAACTCCCGGCTCCAGGAGACGTTCGAGCTGCACGAGGACGGCCTTGCCCGCGTCAGGAACGGCGTGCGGCAGGCCTGGACGTGGAACCAGGTCCGCGCGCTCGACCTCACCCCGCGCGGCACCGACCTGGTCTGCGCCATCCGGTTCGACGACGACGAGGTCGTGAGCTTCTCGGCGACCGACACCGACAGGGAGGCACCGGCCCTGTTGTTCATGCGGATCAGACCGCGATCTTCCACTTCTGCGCGATCGAGCCGTTGCAGTCGTGCAGCTGCAGCGGTGCGAATTCCGAGGTGTCCGCGAACCGGAGGTCGAGGCACCGGCCGGACGCCGGGTTGAGGATCGAGCCGTCGTCGCGCGGACGCCAGATCTGGCCGGGCGTGCCGCCGCAGTCGAAGATCTCGATCAGCGTCTCGTTCACCACCCGGTCACCGGCCGCGCCCATGCAGCGGGCCGCGGTGGTGATCTTGCCGTTGGCCGGTCGCCACTGCTGGGCAGCCGTGCCGTTGCAGTCGTGCAACTGCAGCTGGTTGCCGTTCGCCGCGTAGGCGCCGGGCAGGTCGAGGCACCGGCCGAACGCCTGGAGCGTGCCGGCCACGCTCGTCCACTGCTGTGCGGGCGAGCCGTTGCAGTCGTGCAGCTGGATCGGCGTGCCGTTGGCGTTGACGCCGTTGGTCACGTCGAGGCACTTGCCCAGCACGGTGTACGAGTTGTTGGGACCGGCGGCCCAGGTCTGCTTCGCGGCGTCGGTGCAGGCGTTCAGCACGATCCTGGTGCCGTTGGCGGTGCCACCGTCCGCGGCCTCGACGCACTTGGCCTGCAGCTCGATCATGCCGCTCGCCTTCACCACCCAGTTCTGCATGCCGGTGGTGTTGCAGGAGTGGTACTGCACCGGGTTGCCGTTGAGCAGGCGCGCGTTCGGGGTCTCGACGCACTTGTCCGCTGGGCCGGTGATCGTGCCGGCGGGCTCCACGTCGATGGTCTGGTGGATCCACGACGCGATGTCGTCGACGCGGACCTGTGTGCCGCCCTGACGGCTCTCGGTGACGGTGAGGCAACCGTGCTGCCAGGACGTGGAGGTGATGCCGGCGAGCTGACCGCCTGCCAGGCTGGGGCCGCCCGCGTCTCCCTTGCAGGTGTCCTTTCCGGACGGGCTCGTGATGGCGAACGACGCGGAGCCGAGCGCGCCGACGGTGAACGGCGCGATGCTCGCCTTGTCCGGCACCCACCTGTCCTCGGTGCGGCCGTATCCGATGACCTGCACGGTCGCGCCGGTGGCAGGCACCGTGGTGGCGATCGGCAGCACGGGCAGGTCGAGGACCGGGATGGACAGCTTGACCAATGCGAGGTCGCGGTCGCCACGGGGCACGATCCTGGTGGCCTGCTGGACGCGGCCGACGGTGCCGGTGAGGTCGCCGCGGCCGACGGTCAGCGTGATCGCGCTGGTCGGCGTGCCGTCCGCGTTGTGCGGCACGCAGTTCTTCGCGGTGACAACCCACAGCGGCGCGACGAGGCTGCCGGTGCACGCCCCGGCCGGGCTCTGGATCTTGGCGACGTAGCGGTGCACGTCGTTGCCCACGGTGGTGCCGCCACCGACAGCGCTCGCGGCGGTGCCCGCGAAGATGAGCGCGGCGGAGGCGAACACGCCCATGGACGCGCGTCTGTACGACGGTGATTTCACTTGTGTCCCCCAGATTGATCTTCCTGAAGGCCGGCACCTCAACACGCGAGGCGCCGGCCGGTTCACTGCGGTGACCGGTCGTCAGACCGTGAGCTTCCACTTCTGGTGAGGCCTGCCGTTGCAGGCGAAGAGCTGCAGCCGCGTGCTGTCCGCGGTGCTGCCCTCGCGCAGGTCGAGGCACCGGCCCGAAGCGGGGTTCACGATCGAGCCGTCGTCGGCCGGAACCCAGCGCTGACCGGTGCTGCCGAGGCAGTCGAACAGCTCGATCTCGGTTCCGTCGGCGGTGCGGTCGCCCGCGGCGCCCATGCAGCGGGCGAAGGTGCGGATCTTGCCGCCGCCGATGTCCCACCGCTGCGCCGCGCTGCCGTTGCAGTCGTAGATGTTCAGCCCGATCAGGTCGTTGGCCATGGCACCGGGGATGTCGAGGCACCGGCCGAACACCCGCAGCGAGTTGTCCGACGGGTTGCGCGTCCACCGCTGGGCGGCGCTGCCGTTGCAGTCGTAGAGCTGCACCTCGCTGCCGTTGGCGTTGACGCCGTTCTTCACGTCGAGGCACTTGCCGACCGCGCGGATCGACTCGTCCGGGCCGAAGGTGAACTCCTGCGCCGGGTGCGTGTGACAGCTGTAGATCTGGATCTTCGTGCCGTTGGCGGTGCTGCCGGAGTCGACGTCGAGGCACTTCTGCTGGAGCTGGATCGTCTGGTCGGCCCGCAGCTGCCACCACTGGGTGTCGCGGCCGTTGCAGCCGTAGTACTGCACCGGGTTGCCGTTGGCGATCCGGCCGTTCGCGTTGTCGACGCACTTGTCGTCCTTGCCACCGATCGGGCCGGACGGCACCACGTCGATGGTCTGGTGGATCCACGACGCGATGTCGTCGACGCGGACCTGTGTGCCGCCCTGACGGCTCTCGGTGACCGTGAGGCAGCCGTGCTGCCAGGACGTCGAGGTGATGCCGGCGAGCTGACCGCCTGCCAGGGCGGGGCCGCCCGCGTCTCCCTTGCAGGTGTCCTTTCCGGACGGGCTCGTGATCGCGAACGATGCCGAGCCGAGCGCGCCGACAGTGAACGGCGCGATGCTCGCCTTGTCCGGCACCCACTTGTCCTCGGTGCGGCCGTACCCGATCACCTGCACGGTCGCGCCCGCGGCCGGCGCGGTGGTGGCGATCGGCAGCACGGGCACGTCGACGACCGGGATCGAGAGCTTGACCAGCGCGAGGTCGCGGTCGGCCCGAGGAACGACCTTGGTCGCCTGTTGCACGCGGCCCGCGGTGCCGGTGAGGTCGCCGCGGCCGACGGTCAGCGTGATCGCGCTGGTCGGCGTGCCGTCCGCGTTGTGCGGCACGCAGTTCTTCGTCGTGACCACCCACAACGGCGCGACCAGGCTGCCGGTGCACGCACCGGTCGCCGTCTGGATCTTGGTCACGTACCGGTGGACGTCGTTGCCCACGGTGGTACCGCCACCGACAGCGCTCGCGGCGGTGCCCGCGAGGATCAGCGCGGCGGATGCGAACACGCCAATGGACGCGCGTCTGTACGACGGAAATTTCACTCTGTGCCCCCCAGGTCACGGAAAGTCCGCGCACATCATAGGCACGCTCAGAGGTGCCGGAGAACCGTGCGCAGCTCGTCTCGCCCTGTTACCCCGAGCACGCCGTATATGGCGTGCAAATGGTTGTCCACGGTCCGCTTGGACGTGTGCAACTGTTCCGCGATCTGCTGGTTCGTGAGACCGGACGTGGCCAGCCGGGCGACCTCCGCCTGGCGCCGGGTCAGGTGCGTCAGGCCGTCCGCCCGCAACGCCGGGGTGCGCACGCCGTCGAAGTCGCGCATCAGCAACGCCTGCCGCGCGGAGGCCTGGGACGCGGCGCGGACGTTGCCCTGGGTCCGGTGCAGGCGGGCGGCGGACGCGAGAGCCTCGGCGGCGAAGAGGGTGGCGTCCATCCGCAGGAAGTCGGCCGCCACGGCCTCCAGGACCGTCGGTGCGGCGTGCGCGAGGGCGGTCGCGTGTGCCGCGTAGGCCGCGGTCATCGGATCGTCCATGGTGGACGTGAGGGCCGCCAGGCGCAGGGACGTGTCGACGCCGAAGCGGGCGGCGTCGTGCAGGGCCATGGCCTCGCACGAGTGCATGCCGATCGAGGCGCACTCGTCCGCGGCCGCCATCGCCGCGTCGGCCGCGCCGCGGACATCGCCCGCGGCGGCGAGCACCCAGGAGCGGGAGAGCGAGACCGTCATCCCGGTCAGCCGCCAGGCCGCGCGGCGGGACTTCTCGGCACGGGCCAGGGCGTCCTGGGCCAGGCCGGCGTCGCCGCACAACGCCGCGGCCTCGGCCAGGCTCGCCAGCGCGATCGTGTCGAAGATCAGGTGCTTGTCCGGTGTCTTCGGACTGCCTTCGCGGGCCAGACGCAGGGCCTGCGAACCGTGGCCACGCATGCGCGCACAGAACGACAACAGGCTGTAGATCGAGGAATTGCCGACGATGTCCAACTCGTCGAACGTCGTGTCGCGCAAGGTCATGGCCAGCGCCTCCGCCTCGGCGAAGCGGCCGCTGAACGCCAGCGCGAAGCAGCGCATCCGCAGCGTGCCGTAGTCCTGCGCGGCCGGGGACTCGTCCGTCACCGCCAGAGCCTCGTACCCGGTGATCTCCTCCTCGGTCTCGCGGTACCGGCCAGCGTGCAGCAGGCACAACGCCCTGATGCGTCGCATGTGGACGGACAGCTCCGGCACCACGGGCTGGTTGCTGAGCTCCAGCACCGCGGCCACCGGACCGCGCTGCGCCATCTGGATGGTGCGGACCACCGTCAGCCAGTCCCGCAGGTCCTCGGGAAGCACAGTCACGTCCACGCTGTCGAGCACCGCTTCGGCGGCGTCCGCGTCGGCCAGCCCGAAGTAGAGGTTCATGGACCTGGTGGTGGCGAGGCGGCTCAGGTCCGCGGCCGACAACGGGCCGCTCATCACGTCTGCCAGCGTGGCCTCCGCCTGCTCCGGCGCGCGGCCGTACATCAGCACCTGGCCGAACACGTGCCCGACCTGGTCGAGGCCACCCGCGTCGACGGCCGCGCGGCACAGGCGTTCGGCGAGCGTCACGTCCTGCGCCGCCCACGCCTGTTCCGCGGCCGCGGCCAGCAGGTCGAGCGAGATCGGCGAGCCACCGTCGAGCCGCCACGTCGCGATGCGCATCAGATCTTCCCGACGGCGCGCACCCGTGGCCTCCAGACCGGCGGCCAACGCGCGTTGGTGCTCCTGCGCGCGCACGGGCGGACACGTGGCCCGCAACAGGCTGCCGTACAACGGATGCCCCAGTCGCACGACGGTTCGCCGCCCGGACGACTCGACCCGGATCAGGGCACGGGTCTCCAGGTCGTCGAGCGCTTCCTCCTGCACCAGTGACGCGAGCAGGTCCAGCTCGACCGGCTCGGAGTAGGCGAGCAGCTCCAGGGCCAGCCGGTGCGACGGTTCGAGCCGGCCGAGGTTCTCCTGCACGAGCTCGCCGAGCCGCCCGCCCAGCTCGATCGCGCCGTGCCACGACCAGATGCCCTCGACCTCGCGCAACGACCCGACGGCGCGCCCCGAGACCACGAGTTCCCTGAGGTACAAGGGGTTTCCGGCGCTGCCCGACCACAGCAACGCGACCGACCGCGAGTCCACCGGTCCGTCCAGCGCGCGTTCCAGCAGCTCGTCGGACTCGGCCCGGGACAGGTCTGCGAGCGGGTACCGCTGCAGCAGTCCCTCCTGCCACAGTTCGGCGCGCTCACCGGGCCGTGACGTCACCAACACGCGCGCATGCCCGTGCCGGATCACGTGATGCAACATGCCGATGGACGCGTCATCGAGCAGATGCGCGTCGTCCACCACGATCGCCAACGGCTGTGGCTCGGCCAGCAGATGCTCCACGGCCCGACCGAGCGGATTTGCCGTGCGCATGTCCGCGGGCAGCATTGCGGCGAGAGCCCCGAACGGGATCGGCGACGTCGCCACCGTCGCGTAGCAGCGCCGCACGGTGAAGCCGGTTTGTTCCAGTCGCCCCACGACCTCGTCGGCGAGGCGGGTCTTGCCCACCCCGGCCGGCCCGACGAGCGCGGCGCCTTTTCCGTTCGGTTCGGTGAGCGCGGACATCACGTCCTGAAGCTCCCGCACCCTGCCCACGAACGGCCACACAGCTCGCAGTGTGCCGAAGATTCCCTCAGACGCACATATGGTTTTGCTCGAGTCCGAAAAGGATGGGCACGAAAGTGTGGGCGTCATCCTTGCCCGAAGAGTGCGCGCAGCCCGCCTCGTCCCGTCACACCTACTGCGGCGTACGTCGTGTGCAGGTGGTTGTCCACGGTCCGTTTGGCGATGGCGAGCCGTTCGGCGATCTCCACGTTCGTCAGCCCGGCCACGGCCAGACGCGCGATCTCCAGCTGACGCGGTGTCAACGCGGCGAGGGTGCTCGTCACGACCAGGCCAGGCGTGGTGGCGCCGTCGAACGACTCCGCGAGCGCCGAGGCCTGTCGCTCCAGCCGTTCCGCCTCACGGGGACGGTCGTGCAGCCGGGAGAGTCTGCTGGCCTCCGCGAGCGCCTCGGCCGCGTACAAATTGGCGCCGCACGCCGCGAACGCCGCCGCCACCTCCTCCAGCCCCGCCGGGTCACGCAACGCGCGCGCCTGGGCGTGGGTGGCATACGCGGTCGTCAGCGGGTCCTTGCGAGTTTTCGCCAGCTCCAGCAGCCGCGGCGAGGTGTCCGCGCCGAACCGGGCGGCGTCGTGCAGCGACCCGATCTCGTCGCAGTGAGCGCCGTGTGCACGTGCGGCGGCGGCGTTGTCCAAGGCTGCCTGCATCGCTTCGTTGACGCGTCCCGCGCCCGCGAGCACCCACGACCGCGCGGCTCCCACCGCGAACCGTGCGATCCGCCAGGCCGGTCGCAAGCCTCCTTCCGCGCGGGCCAACGCCCGTTCCGCGCGGTCGGACTGCCCCTGCAGCGCGGCACCGGCGGCGAGCTCGGCCAGCAGCAGCACGTCCCACATCATCGGTAGGGCACCGGATTCCGGGATGCCCTCCGCGGTGATCCGGACGGCCGCGGCGGCCTGGCCCCGCAACCGGGCGCTCTGGCTCAGCAGCACCCGCGGCGGCACCTGGGTGACCGACCAGCGGTCCTCCTCGATCACCTCGGCCAGCGCCTGCGCGGCCCGCTGTTCGGCCCCGGCCAGGTCACCGATCCGCAGGATGCTCTCGTTGCGCACCCCGTTCGCCGCGTTCACCAGCGACGGGAACCGCCCGGCGGTCGCCGTGACCGCCTCGTGGTTGGCCTCGATCCGTTCGATCGCCTCGGTGTAGCGGCCGGCGAACTGGTCCGCGAACGCCAGCAGCTGACGCCCCGCCGTCTCCGCCCAGCCGCCCTCGGCGATCAGCAGCTCGCCGCCCAGCCGCGCGATCCGCAACGGCGCGGCCTCCAGCGCGAAGGTCAGCGCGAAGAACAGCACCGCGTGTTCCAGCTCCGGCGGCAGCTCCTGCTCGGTGACCTCGTCGAGCACCGCGACGGCCGCGTCCTCGTCGCCAAGGCCGAAGAACAGGTTGAACGCGCGCGTACAGCCCACCTGGATCACGGTGAGCATGTCGCCGCCCGCCGCCATCGTCTCGGCGAGCACCTCTTCGGCCTGTGCGCACTGACGCTGGTACATCAGCACGAGACCGAGCACGAGCCCCACGCGCGATGTCGCCCCACGTGCCACGGCGGCGCGCGAGAGTCGTTCGGCGAGCTCCCAGTCCTGGGCGGACAGTGCCTGCTCGGCGGCCCGTGCGAGCACGTCCGGCGACTCCGCCGTGCCGCTGTCCAGCCGCCAGGTCGCGACGCGCACCGCGTCACCGGGCCGGGCAGCGCCTTCTGCTTCGAGCCGGTCGGCGAGGGCTCTTCGGTGCGCTCTGGCTCTCAGCGTCGGGCACGTCGCCCGCAAGCGCGCGCTGTAGAGCGGATGTGCGACGCGCGCGCGTCCGTCGTCACCGACGCGCACGAACCCCATGTCCACGAGGTCCTGCGGGATCGGCATCAGCTCGGGCTCCAGGGGCTCCCCGTACGCGAGCAGCTCCAGCGCCCGGCGCTGCGGCTCGGCGAGCCGTCCCAGCGTCAGGTCGACCAGTTCGGCGAGCCGCCCGGACAGCTCCAGCGGCCCGTTCCAGTTCCAGCCGCCCTGGGTCTCGGTGAGCACGCCCGAGTGCAGCCCGGTCGCGACGAGCTCCTTGAGGTACAACGGGTTGCCCTGGCTGTTCGACCACACCAGGTGCCGGGTCGAGGCGTCCGCGGGCCCGCCGAGCGCGGCCGTGAGCAACGCGTCCGCCCGCTCCTGGTCGAGCGCGTCGACGTGCACGACGGTCAGCCCCTCGATGCCGGGCCATCCCAGCCGTGCCGTGCAGATGACCCGCGTCAGCTTGTGGCGCACCACGTGCTGCAACACCAACAACGACGTGTCGTCGAGCAGATGGGCGTCATCGATCGACAACACCCGCCGCCCGCCGCGGGCGAGGTGCTCGGCGGCGGCACGCACCGACGACGCCGGCAGAAGACCAGGGCCGGGCGCCCCGGCGGGAAGGTCGGTGGGCACGTGCGACGCGATCGCGCCGAGCGGGATCCGGGACGTGGCGATCGTGGCGTAACACCGCACCACGGGATGCGGCACGGCGGCGAGCACCTCCGCGGCCAGGCGGGTCTTGCCGACTCCGGGAGGACCGGACAGCAGCACCGCGCCGTCCACGGCCAGCGCCCGCAGCGCCGCCCGCAGCTGACTCTCGCGCCCGACCAGGGGCAGCTGATCGCTCACAGCTGGTAAGTGCTCGCTTCCGTTGTGCAGATACCCAAGTTGAGCACGCCCATGCTCATGACGACGACAACCGGCCCTCCCAGGATGTCGTGAGTGCCGAAATCCGGCACGAAGAGGGGGAGTCACGAGGAAGAAAGCCGCGATCTTCGCCGCGGGCCGCCGCCGGGGGACGGCTCGTGGTCGACTGCCAGGAACGCGACCAGCCGGCTGTGGCAGTGGGGACCCGCAGCAGCCGTTGCACCTGCGCAACGCGCACAGCGGCAAGTGCCTGACGGCCGCGTGGGGCAACCTCGACAACGGCAGCTGTGGGACTGCGCGGCCGGCGGCGGTGCCCTCGGCGAACGGCAGCTGATTTCCCAGAAGACGTATCAGGCGGCGCGCGGCGAGCGTCAGGACCGCATGAAACCTTTCGTGCGCAAGATCGCGCTCCTGGCCTCGCTCGCACTCGTCTCCGGCGGCCTGCTCGTCAGCACGTCCGCCTCGGCGGGCGCGCAGGCCGGGGCTTACGTCCAGTCGAAGTTCAACGGGCGGTGCATGACCGCCGCCACCGACCAGGAGGGCGCCGGCGTCCTCATGGCCGACTGCCAGGGCGCCCCGACCCAGTACTGGTACTGGGACGGCCTGAAGCTGCGCAACGCCAGCAACGGCAAGTGCCTGAGCGCCGCCTGGGGCAACGGCGACAACGGCGCGGCGCTGCAGATGTTCAACTGCTGGGCGGGCAGCAACGCGTTCCAGATGTTCTACCGCCCGGCCTCGCACGACTACGAGATCGGCCGGATCCGGTCGTGGCTCGGCGGCAACCGGTGCGTCGAGATCGCGGGCGCGAACTGGTGGAACGGCGCCTCCGTGCAGCTCTGGGACTGTCACGGAGGCGGCAACCAGTACTGGTGGGTCTAAGCGACTACCTGTTTCGGAAGGCCGTTGGCGGAGTTCTCGTCGGCGGCCTTCGGCGCGCTCTTCATGGCGTCCATCAGCTGCCGGGCGAGCCCGAGCCCCGTCCCACCCATCGACAACGCCTTGGTCAGCAGGTCCGAAACGCCGTCGGCACCGTTGAACACGACCATGTGGTCGACGTTGCCGAACGCCTTGGACGCCGCTTCCACGATCTCCGGCCACTTCTCCGCGAGCTGCTGGGCGACGACCGCGTCGGGGTTCTCGGCGAGCGCCGCCGACCGGGCGCTGATCGCCTCCGCCTCGGCGAGACCCTGCGCCTTGCGCGCCTCGGCCTCGGCCAGACCCTGCGCCTTGGTGGCGTCCGCGATGGCCAGGCCGCGTGCCTTCGCCGCGACCGCCTCGGCCTCACCGGTGGCCCGCGTCGCCTCCGCTTCCGCCACGGCCGCCGCCTTCACCCGCGTCGCGTCGGCGGCAGCGCGCAGTTCGATCTCCCGGGCGTGCGCCTCGGCACGGGCGATCTGCGCGTCGCGTTCGGCGTCGGCCAGGGTCCGCGTCTCGTACGCGCGGGCGTCGGCGGGCTTGCGGACCTGTGCCTGCAGCTTCTGCTCGGCGAGATCGGCTTCGAGCTCGACGGCCCGCGTCTCCTGCACGACGACCTGCTGCCGTGAGGTCGCCATGGCGAGCGGACCCGCCTGCTGCGACTCGGCCTTCGCCTGGTCGATCTCCGCCTGGTACGAGGCGGCTTTGATCTGCGCGTCCCGCCACGCGGCCGCCTTCTTGGCGTTCGCGACCTGCTCGGCCTCGGTGGCCTCCTGGTCGCGCTGTGCCTCGGCGATGCGCGCGGACGCGGCGATGGCGGCGGCGTGCGGCTTGCCGAGGTTCTTGATGTAGCCGGTCGTGTCGTCGATCTCCTGGATCTGCAACGAGTCCACGATCAGCCCGAGCTTGCTCATCTCGTCCGCCGACGACTGCCGCACCTGGGCCGTGAGCGCCTCGCGGTTGTGCAGCATGTCCTCGATCGTCAGGCTGCCCACGATCGAGCGCAGGTGCCCGGCGAACAGCGAGTGCGTCTTGTCGTCCATGCGGTCCTGCTGGTCGAGGAACCGCCGCGCGGAGTTCGCGATCGAGGCGTAGTCGTCGCCGACCTTGTAGATCACCACGCCGCGGACGTGCACCGGGATGCCCTGGTTCGTCACGCACGAGACCTGCAGATCGGCCACCCGCGTGTCGAGCGAGAGCCGGCGCGCGGTCTGGAAACCGGGCAGCACCAGCACGCCCTTACCGGTGACGATCTTGAACGTCAGGCTGTCGGCGGTCTCCCGGATTCCCCGTGCACCGAGCCCGGAGATGATCAACGCCTCGTTCGGCTCCGCGACCCGCCACAACGCGCGCAGGAGCAGGAACAGGATCAGCACGACGAAAATGACGCCGCCGATGCCGAATAAGAGAGTTTCGTCCATTTCGCAGTCCCCCTAACGATGGGGAGACCTCGCTCCGGAAGCCTCCCACGACAAATACTGTCGCCGACCAGGCTTCCCGGCACACCAAGGAGAACTCTACAGCGGACGCCACCTCTGGACATAGACCGTCCGGGGTTCTTCGAAGTCCACGACGAGGATTTGCTGACCGATTTCAATCACACTTGATTCGTCCGCCGGGTAGGCGTAAAAGGCCTCCGCGCCACCCCGCACCGAAATCATCACCTCGCCCACGAGACCGGGCCCGACCCTGCCGGTCACCCGGCCTCGTTTGCCGATCATCAGTAGCCGAGCGCGGTCTTGATGTCCTGCTCGACGGCGGCGGTCGTGACGAACAGCAGCTCGTCGCCGCCCTCCAGGGTGTCGTCCGGCTGCGGCACGATGACCCGCCCGCCGCGCAGGATCGTCACGAGCGCGGCGTCACGCGGCAGCGTCAGCTCCGACACCGCGCGCCCGGCGAACGGCGTCGTCTCGTCGAGCGTGATCTCCACGAGGTTCGCCTGCCCCTGCCGCAACGTCAGCAGCCGCACCACGTCCCCGATCGTCACGGACTCCTCGACCATCGCGGCGAGCAACCGCGGCGTGGACACGGCCACGTCGACACCCCACGACTCGGTGAAGAGCCATTCGTTCGTCGGGTCGTTCACGCGCGCGACGACACGGCGGACCGCGAACTCGGTCTTGGCGAGCAGCGACACCACGAGGTTGACCTTGTCGTCACCGGTCGCGGCGATCACCACGTCGCACAGCTGCATGCCCGCATCCTCCAAAGAGGACAATTCGCACGCGTCGGCCTGCACCCACTCGGCCTGCTCGACGGAGTTCGGGTCGAAGTGCGCCCGGTCCCGCTCGATCAGCATGACCTGGTGCCCGTCCTGCACGAGCTCCTGCGCGATGGAGCGCCCCACCGCGCCCGCACCAGCGATCGCGACCCGCATCAGCTCTCCTCCGGTGCCTGCTGCGCCGCCGCCGCGACGTCGGTGATCGTGCCGGACAGCGCCGCCACGTAGATGGTGTCGTCGGCCTGCACGACCGTCTTCGCGTCCGGCAGCACGCCCGTGCCGAACCGCATCAGGAACGCGACACGCGCGCCGATGGCCCCTTCGAGCTCGAACACGGGCCTTCCGACCCACTCCTCGGAGACCTCGACCGGCAGCACCGCCACCGTGCCGGACGGGTCGCGCCACGCGGTCGCCGCGCCCTCGGGCAGCAGCATCCGCAGGAACCGGTCAGTCGACCACGGCACCGTGGCCACCGTCGGGATGCCCAACCGCTCGTAGACGGCCGCGCGCTTGTGGTCGTAGATGCGCGCGACGACGTGCTCGACGCCGAACGTCTCCCGTGCGACGCGCGCCGAGATGATGTTGGAGTTGTCGCCGCTCGACACGGCGGCGAACGCGCCCGCGCGTTCGACTCCGGCCTCGATCAGGACATTGCGGTCGAAACCGTTGCCGACGACCTGCTGGCCGTGGAAGTCGCTGCCCAGCCTGCGGAACGACTGCGGGTCCTTGTCGATCACGGCGACCTGGTGGTCGAGCCGCTCCAAGGCCCTGGCCAGGGAGGCTCCCACCCGGCCACACCCCATGATCACCACGTGCACGACATGCCTCCTCAGGCGAACTCTGCGCAGAACCTACCGAGCATTAGCCCGTCCCGGTGAGTGGACCCCTTACGCTCTGGCCGTGTCCAAGCTCGCCACCGCTGCCAAACGCCTCCTGGTCGGACGGCCGTTCCGCAGTGATCGTCTCGCTCACACGCTGCTGCCCAAACGCATCGCGCTCCCCGTGTTCGCCTCCGACGCCATGTCGTCGGTCGCGTACGCGCCGGAGGAGATCTTCCTGATGCTGTCGGTGGCGGGGCTGAGCGCCTACGCGATGGCTCCCTGGGTGGGTGTCGCGGTGGTCGTGGTGATGCTCACCGTGGTCGCCAGCTACCGGCAGAACGTGCACGCCTACCCGTCCGGCGGCGGTGACTACGAGGTCGCGACGGTCAACCTGGGGCGCAGAGCGGGGCTCACCGTGGCGAGCGCCCTGCTCGTGGACTACATCCTCACGGTCGCGGTGTCGATCTCGGCCGCGATGGCGAACATCGGGTCGGCCATTCCGTTCGTCGCGACGCACAAGGCGTTGTTCGCGGTGGCGGCCATCGTCATCCTCACGGCGATCAACCTGCGCGGCATCCGCGAGTCCGGCACGGCGTTCGCGATCCCGACCTACGCGTTCATGATCGGCATCATGGTCCTGATCGCGTGGGGCCTGTTCCGCGGCTTCGTGCTCGGTGACGAGATGCGCGCGGAGAGCGCCGGGTTCGAGATCCACGCCGAGGGCGACCACCTGATGGGCCTGGCGTTCGTGTTCCTGGTGCTGCGGGCGTTCTCGTCCGGTTGTGCCGCGCTGACCGGTGTCGAGGCGATCAGCAACGGCGTGCCGGCGTTCCGCAAGCCCAAGTCCCGCAACGCCGCGACGACGTTGCTGCTGATGGGCACGATCTCGGTGACGATGCTGATGGGCCTGATCGTGCTCGCCCAGCTGACCGACGTGCGGATGGCCGAGTTCCCGGCGGACCAGATCGAGAACGCGCCGAAGGACTACGAGCAGAAGACGATGGTGGCGCAGGTCGCGCACGCCGTGTTCGACAACTTCCCGCCGGGCTTCTTCTTCATCGCGGGCGTCACGGCGCTGATCCTGGTGCTCGCCGCGAACACCGCGTTCAACGGCTTCCCGGTGCTCGGCTCGATCCTCGCCCAGGACCGCTACCTGCCGCGCCAGCTGCACACCCGCGGCGACCGGCTGGCGTTCTCCAACGGCATTCTCTTCCTGGCCGGGTTCGCGGTCGTCCTGGTGATCGCGTTCGACGCCGAGGTGACGCGGCTGATCCAGCTCTACATCGTGGGCGTGTTCGTGTCGTTCACGCTGAGCCAGCTCGGCATGATCAGGCACTGGAAGCGGCTGCTCAAGACCGAGACCGACGTCCAGGCCCGCAGCCGGATGCGGCGCTCGCAGGCGATCAACACGTTCGGTCTGGTGATGACCGCGACCGTGCTGATCGTCGTGCTGATCACGAAGTTCACCAAGGGCGCGTGGATCGCCATCGCCGCGATGGCCGCCATCTACGCGTTGATGACGGCGATCCGCAAGCATTACGACACCGTCGCCGAGGAGCTGCGCCAGCAGGAGCGCGTGCGCACGATGCCCGCGCGCAACCACGCGATGGTGCTGGTGTCCAAACTGCACATGCCGACGCTGCGGGCGTTGTCCTACGCCAAGGCGACGCGGCCGGACGTGCTGGAGGCCGTCACGGTCAACGTCGACGACGGTGACACGCGCAAGCTCGTCGCGGACTGGGAGCGGGAGAACTTCAAGATCCCGCTGAAGGTGATCGAGTCGCCGTATCGCGAGATCACCAAGCCCGTGCTGGACTACGTGAAGCGGGTGAAGTCCGACAACCCGCGGGACGTGGTCACCGTGTTCATCCCCGAGTACGTCGTCGGTCACTGGTGGGAGCAGCTGCTGCACAACCAGAGCGCGTTGCGGCTCAAGGGAAGGCTGCTGTTCCAGCCGGGTGTCATGGTCACCAGCGTGCCGTGGCAGCTGGCGTCCTCCGTGAAGGTTCGTGACAAGGACGTCATCGCACCCGGTGCCGTCCGAAGGGGACTCGACGACCGATGAGCGACATGGCCAAAGAAGACTGGACTGGTCGGAAGTTCGAAGTAGAGGTTGGTCCCGTCGCACATGGCGGCCACTTCGTTGCACGGCATGAGGGACGCGTTCTGTTCGTGCGTCACGCATTGCCCGGTGAGCGTGTCGTCGTCTCGGTTTACGAAGACAACGGCGGGTCGTTCTGCCGTGCGGACGCCGTGGAGATCCTTGCGGCGTCACCGGATCGGGTGGAACCGCCGTGCCCGTTCAGCGGGCCGGGGATGTGCGGTGGCTGCGACTTCCAGCACGTGTCGTGGGACGCGCAACGGGAGCTGAAGGCCCAGGTCGTCCGCGAGCAGCTGAGCCGGCTCGCCAAGATCGAACGCGACGTGGTCGTGGAGGCGCTGCCGGGCGGCCCGCTGGAGTGGCGGACCCGGATCCGGATGGCTCTCGACAGGGACGGACGGCCCGGTTTCCGCGGCACCCGTTCCCACGACGTGATCCCGATCGACCACTGTGTGATCGCCCGGCCGGGCATGGTCGAGGCGGTGGCCGACCGGAAGTGGCGGGCGCAGGAGCTCACCATCGTCCAGGACGGTGACGGCAACCGTCATGTGGGTGAGGTGCGCGGCCGACACACCGCGCGACGCGCCGGAACCGGTACGGCCGTGGAGACGGCCGCCCAACGAAAGTGGCGAATTTCTGCCGACGGTTTCTGGCAGGTCCACCCGGCCGCCGCGGACACGTTCGCGTCCGTCGTGGGGGAGTGGGCCGCCGCTGAGCCGGGGCAACGCGCGTGGGACCTCTACGGCGGCGCGGGGCTCTTCGCGTCGGTGCTCGGGCGACAGGTCGGCGAGACCGGATCCGTGCTGGTCGTGGAGTCGTTTCCGGGTGCGGTGGAAGACGGCAGGCGCAACCTCCGCCGCATGTCCCAGGTGGAGTGGGTGGCGGACAAGGTGGAGCGCGCCGTCACGCGCAGACTGCCCGTTGAGGACCCTCATGTCGTGGTGCTCGACCCGCCCCGCAAGGGCGCCGGGAAGGTCGTTGTGGCTGAAGTCGCACGACGGCGTCCCGAGCGGGTCGTCTACGTGGCCTGCGACCCTGCCGCACTTGCTCGCGACCTGGCTGAATTCACAGTTCAGGGGTATCGGCTCGAGGAACTGCGGGCGTTCGACGCGTTCCCGATGACCCATCACATGGAGTGCATCGCGCTGCTCGTACCTGAGACGAGGTAAGTCAGCGTCTCAGTCGAGCCTCCGTAGACTGGGCCGAAGTCTTCAGGAGTGAGGTGGGCGTGGTGACCCTGCTGGAGTCCGTGCACGGACCGGCTGATCTGAAACGGATGGACGAGGCGCAGCTGAAGCAGCTGTGCGACGAGATCCGGCGTTTCCTGGTCGACAAGGTGTCCAAGACGGGCGGCCACCTGGGGCCCAACCTGGGAGTCGTCGAGCTGACCGTGGCTCTGCACCGGGTCTTCGACTCGCCGCGGGACCCGATCGTCTTCGACACGGGGCACCAGTCGTACGTGCACAAGATCGTCACGGGCCGCCGCGACGGCTTCGACAAGCTGCGCCAGCAGGGCGGTCTGTCGGGCTACCCGTCGCGGTCGGAGTCCGAGCACGACGTGCAGGAGAGCTCGCACGCCTCGACGGCGCTGTCGTACGCCGACGGCCTGGCGAAGGCGAAGCAGATCAACGGCGCGCCCGGCCACGTGATCGCGGTCGTGGGTGACGGCGCGCTGACCGGCGGCATGTGCTGGGAGGCGTTGAACAACATCGCGGCGGACAAGACGCGTCCGGTCGTGATCGTGGTCAACGACAACGGCCGCTCGTACTCGCCGACGATCGGTGGTCTCGCGGACCACCTGTCCTCGTTGCGTCTGCGTCCCGGCTACGAGCGCGTGCTGGAGAAGGGCAAGAGCGCGCTGCAGCACACGCCGTTCTTCGGCAAGCCGCTGTACGCCGCTTTGCACGCCGCCAAGCGCGGCATCAAGGACGCGCTGGCGCCGCAGGCGATGTTCGAGGACCTGGGCCTGAAGTACATCGGTCCGGTCGACGGCCACGACCAGGCGACGCTGGAGTCAGCCCTGCAGCGCGCGAAGTCGTTCGGCGGCCCGGTGATCGTGCACGCCGTCACGCGCAAGGGCATGGGGTTCGCGCCGGCCGAGAACCACGAGGCCGACCAGATGCACGCCACCGGCGTCATCGACCCGATCACCGGCGAGGACGTGAAGCCCGCCGGCCGGACGTGGACGCACGTGTTCTCCGACTCCCTGGTGGAGATCGGCCGCGAGCGCTCCGACCTCGTGGCGATCACCGCCGCGATGCAGGGCCCCACCGGTCTGGACGCGTTCGCGAAGGCGTTCCCCGAGCGCTTCTACGACGTCGGCATCGCCGAGCAGCACGCGTTCACCTCCGCCGCCGGTCTCGCGATCGGCGGGCTGCACCCGGTCGTCGCCGTCTACGCGACGTTCCTGAACCGTGCGTTCGACCAGCTGCTGATGGACGTCGCGCTGCACAAGCAGGGCGTCACGGTCGTGCTGGACCGCTCGGGCGTCACCGGCCCGGACGGCGCGTCGCACCACGGCATGTGGGACATGTCCATCTGCGGTGTCGTCCCCGGCATCCACGTGGCCGCGCCGCGCGACGCCGCGACCCTGGCCGAGGAGCTGCGCGAGGCCGTGGCGATCTCGGACGCGCCTTCGGTGATCCGCTACCCGAAGGCCTCTGTGGGTGCGGACCTGCCTGCTCTGGAGCGCGTGGGTTCCGTTGACGTTCTTCGGCGGTCGGGCAACGACGTGCTGTTGGTGTCCGTTGGCGCGTTGGGAGAGCTCGCGCTCGATGCCGCCGGACGGTTGGAGGACCAGGGCATCGGCGTGACGGTCGTCGACCCGCGGTGGATCTACCCGATGTCGTCGGACCTCGTGTCGATGGCCGCAGCGCACAAGCTCGTGGTGACCGTTGAGGACGGTGGCCGCCACGGTGGCTTCGGCTCGTCGTTCGCGGCCGCGTTGCGCGACGCCGACATCGACGTGCCGTTGCGCGACATCGCTCTGCCGCAACAGTTCCACGACCACGGCTCGCGTGGCGAGGTGCTGGCCCTGTGCGGCATCACCGCGCAGGACGTCGCTCGCCGCGTCACCGAGTGGGCTTCGCGCCTGGAGTGCCTGCCCGTCGAAATCGACGAGCCAGCGGACAAGTAGATCGGTTACGCTCCACCTCGCGTCCGTTCTTGCGGCCCAGCAGGTCTCCCTCGCTCGGGTCCCGCGTTCCGCGGACGCGTGGTCGCTCTAAAGGCACCGGGTTCACACCCAAATTGCCACGACCCCGGTCGCACACGGGGACGGCGGGCCTTGAAAGTCCTTTCCGGACTTCCGCCCGCCGTCTCGCCGGCCGGGGTCGTGCTGTGCCTGGCCACAGTGGATCTCTTTGGGGTGGAGACGATGAAGCACACGCTGTTCCCGTGGGAGCGGGCTGTCCGGTTCGATCGCGGCGTGCTGGTGGGCGAGGTCGAGCCCGGTCAGCACAAGTTGCCGCGACACGTCGTGCTGCACCGTGTCGACATGCGTCCGCGCTCTCTCACGCCGGCCGCACAGGACGTGCCGACCTCCGACGGTGTGCTGGTCCGCGTGACCGTTGTCGTCCGTTGGGCCGTGGCCTCGGCGACGACGTTCGTCGTGGCGTCTGCCCGACCGGAGGACGAGCTCTACACGGCCGTGCAGCTGGCATTGCGCAGTGCGGTGGTCACGCGCGCGCACTCCGCCGTCGACCCCGAACGCGAGGCCGTTGCCGCTGAGGTGCTGGCTGCGGTGTCCGCCCGCGCCGCCGAGCTGGGTGTCGTGGTGTCCGAAGTGGCCGTTCGCGACGTCGTGATGCCCGGCGAGCTGCGCCGTGCCGCGCTGGCCGAGCTGGTGGCGGCGGCCGAGGGACGTGCGGCGCTGGAGCGGGCCCGCGGCGAGACGGCCGCGCTGCGGTCGTTGCTGAACGCGGCCCGGCTGGCGGAGGAGCACCCGGCGTTGCTGGAGCTCCGCGCACTGCAGTCCGCCTCGACCGTCGTGGTGGACCGCCCGGCTCGCAAGTCCTGATCAGCGCATCCAGAGCAGCGTGGTCCGCGCCTCGCTGAGCCGCCACCCGTCCGGCGTCCTCGTGGCGGCGCAGGCCAGGCGCAGGCCGCTGGTCCGGTGGGGCGCCTCGCCGTCGCGGAAGAAGCGGACGACCGAGTTCGCCGAGGCAGCGGCCTGGTCGCCGTCGACGTTCACCACGACGTCGGTGGTGAACAGGTCTGCGATCTCGATGCGGTCGTGCTCGGAACCCAGCTGACTGGCGGAAAGCCCTGACCCAGTTGCTCACCCATTACCAACAGCACGCGTGAAGGTGCGAGTTCGCGCCGACCGACGCGGCATGAAGACACCGTTAAGCGTCGTCTCAGGTCTGTATGGCACCTTGGTGGCGTGCGGATTTTGGTAGTCGAGGACGAGGCGCCTCTGGCCGACGCGATCGCTCGCGGCCTGAGGCGCGAAGGTATGGCCGTGGACGTCGCCTACGACGGCGAGACCGGGCACGAGAAGTCGACCGTGACGCGGTACGACGTGGTGGTGCTCGACCGCGACCTGCCGGGGATGTCCGGCGACGAGCTGTGCAAGGAGATCCTCAGCTCCGGCGCGCTCACCAGGGTCATGATGCTGACGGCGAGCGGGTCCATCGAGGACCGCGTGTCCGGGTTGTCGCTGGGGGCCGACGACTACCTCGCGAAGCCGTTCGCGTTTCCTGAGCTGGTCGCGCGCGTACGGGCGTTGGCGCGGCGTGCGACGCCCGCGACGCCGCCGGTGCTGTCTGCGCGTGACGTCGAGTTGGACCCGGCGCGGCGCACGGTGTCGCGTGGCGGGCAGCCGATCGAGCTGACCCGCAAGGAGTTCGGCGTGCTCGAAGTGCTGCTCGCGGCCAAGGGGTCGGTGGTGAGCAGCGAGGAACTGTTGGAGCGGGTGTGGGACGAGAACGCCGACCCGTTCACCACGACCGTGCGCGTCACGGTGATGACGTTGCGCAAGAAGCTGGGCGAACCGGGCATCATCGACACCGTCGTGGGCTCCGGGTACCGGGTGCCGAGTGCTTCGATCGGACCAGCTGAGGGCTGAAATCGTGCGTAGGCGCGGACCGGGACTTCGTCTCCGGATCACGCTCCTCACCACCGCGCTGGTCGCGGTGGTGAGTGCTGTGCTGCTCTTCCTCGGGTGGACTCTGGTCGGGCGGGTCTTCGACTCGTCGCCGTCGTTCCCGCCGGGCAGCCAGGTGACGGTCGACGGGGTCAACGTCGACGTGACCGTGTTGACGAACGCGTTGACGGCCGCCGCGCGCAAGGACTTGCTGCAGGCGGGGCTCATCGCGTTCGCGTGCATGGTGGTGGCTGCCGCTGTGCTGGCGTGGACGTTCACGGGCCGTGTGCTGAAACCGCTCCACGACGTGACGGGCGCGGCGCGGCGGTTGTCGGCGGAGTCGCTCGGTTCGCGGTTGCGGCTGGAAGGGCCGCGAGACGAGGTCGCGGAGCTCGCGGACACGTTCGACGCGATGCTCGACCGTCTTGAGGCCGCCTTCGATTCGCAACGACGGTTCGTGGCGAACGCATCGCACGAACTGCGCACCCCTCTCTCGGTGGTGCGCACGGAGCTGGACGTGACTCTGTCCGATCCGGACGCTGACGTTGCAGAGCTCCGTCGCATGGCCGGGGTGGTGCGCGCGGCGGGGGAGCGTGCGGAGCAATTGGTGTCCGCGCTGCTGCTGCTCGCGCGCACGGACGGTATTGGGCTCGCGGTGCGTGAGCCGGTCGATCTCTCCTCTGTCGTCGAGTCCGCGTGGAAGGCCGTGCGTGCGGAGGCCGAGGCACGGAACCTGCGCACGGTGTTCCGGTGCGTGCCGGCGCTCGCGGTCGGGGATCCCGCACTGCTCGAGCGCATCGCGGGCAACCTGCTGGAGAACGCCGTGCGCCACAACCACGTCGGCGGGTGGATCGAGACCGTGGTGGAGACGGGACCGCAGTGGTCTCTGCTGCGAGTGTCGTCGTCCGGTGCGTTGATCCCGCCGGACCGCGTCGAGGAGCTGTTCGAGCCGTTCCGGCGCGGGGTCAAGGACCGCACCAGCCAGTCCGGCACGGGTCTCGGGCTCTCGATCGTGCGCGCCGCGGTGGCCGCGCACGGCGGGTTTGCGCAGGCAGTGGCCGTGCCGACGGGTGGTCTGTCGGTCACCGTGCACCTGCCCGTGGCACCCCGCTGAGAGCGGATGCAAGATTGCTGGCGTGGCCCCGGTCACACTGCGCGTCGATCTTGGCTGTTTGCGGCCACTCGTGTGGCGTCTGACCTGCGGTTACGCCGTAAGTGACCCCCGATTTGGATCTCAGAAGGCCGCCGTGTAAATTTCTCTCTGCCAGCGCGGAACGGGCCGGGAAACACCGGAACGGAGCGCGGCGAAAGACTTCTAAGCCTGACACAGCCCCGGAAGTGACTCTCCTCGGAGATGAGCTGCGGTGAGCGCGTGTTCTTTGAGAACTCAACAGCGTGCCGAAACACAGCCAGT